>JAHZEF010000183.1:1346-4534 GCA_019422005.1 Clostridiales bacterium | reverse complement strand
CTGCTCCCCATCCTGATCTGTACGCCGGTGCTGCTTCTGATTGCGGCTGCAGTGCCGTCGGGCTGCTACAGCAGGCTGGCAAGGCAAAGCGTTGTGGAACGCCTTCGCGAGTCGGAATGACTGCAGTTTGCTGTCGTTATCCCCCGGGAGTTTTCCTCCCGGGGGATTTCGCTCTGCAGCGGGCGCCACAGGGCGCGATTACAGTCTATTTCTCCGCCGGCTGTAATAGGATAGTGAGGACAAGAGTTCATGGAGGTGGCGGCGAGTGGCGGGTGCGGCTGCAGTGATCCGGCGTGTCAGCGAGTGGGTGTGGGGAGTTCCCATGATCCTGCTGATTGTGGCAATCGGTGTGATTTTTACGGTGCGCCTTCGGGGAATTCAGATCCGGCGGCTGCGGCAGGCGCTGCGGGATACCGTTCGGGGAGAAGCGGGTGCGGCAGGGGAAGTTACAAGCTTCGGCGCTCTGTGTACGGCGCTGGCGGCGACCATCGGTACCGGAAACATTGTGGGTGTGGCCACAGCGATCTGTGCGGGCGGGCCGGGCGCCCTGTTCTGGATGGTGGCGACGGCGGTTCTCGGGATGGCAACGCAGTATGCAGAGGGGTTCCTCGCAGTCAAATACCGCACAGTGACCGCCGATGGGCGCACGATGGGAGGCCCCTTTGCGTATATTGAGCGCGGAATGGGGCGGCGCTGGCGTTGGCTGGCTGTCGTATTTGCCGGGTGCGCCGTGTTTGCCGGCCTGTTTGGGATCGGAACCTTTACGCAGGTCAGCGGTATTACAACAGCCGTCCAGCGCTTTTTCGATCCGGGGTTTGATGCAGGCAGCGGTGCGGGCTTCCGGATTTTTGGAACGTGTTATTCCTGGCCTGCGGTCATTGCCGGGCTGATTGTAGCGGCAGCGTCGGCTTTGGTGCTTCTGGGCGGCATGGGGCGAATTACGAAGGTGGCGGAGTTTGTTGTGCCGTTTATGGCGATTGGATACCTGGTGTTCAATCTGATGCTTCTGGTATGCAATGCGGGAAAAATCCCGGCGGCGATTCAGGAAATTGTGCGCGGGGCGTTTCAGCCGGGCGCGGTGGCCGGCGGCGCTGCGGGATCCATTCTGGTGGTGATCCAGAAGGGCGTTTCGCGGGGGGTCTTTACCAACGAGGCGGGAATGGGCACCGCAGCGATTGCGGCGGCCGCAGCGAAGACCTCATCGCCGGTTCGGCAGGGGCTTGTGGCGATGACAGGCACCTTTATTGACACCATTGTACTTTGCACCATGACCGGCCTGGCGATTGTGATCACCGGAGCGTGGAGGACGGATCTGGAGGGGGCGGCCGTGACCGGCTTTGCTTTTGTACAGGGGCTTCCGCTGCCGCCCAGCCTGTCTGAATTCCTGCTGATGGTCAGCCTGGTGTTTTTTGCGTTTGCAACCATTCTGGGATGGCACTTTTATGCGGAGCGGTGCCTGGCCTATTTATCCGGCGGCAGCCGGAGAGCGGAACGGATCTACCGGTGGCTGTATATTCTGGCTGTTTTGATCGGGCCTTATCTCTCCGTGGAGGTGGTCTGGAATCTGGCTGACATTACCAACGGGCTGATGGCGTTTCCCAATTTGAGTGCTCTTTACGCACTGTCCGGCGTCGTGGTGACAGAGACCAGAATCGCTTTGCGAAGCAGCGGCGGGAAGCGTGCCCGGGCGCCCTGCAGGCCGACGGCCGGCCGCCATGCAGAATGACTGCCGCGGCGGGGGGAGGCGCCCGGCCTGGAAAGCCTTCGGCCGGAACGCCCGGTTTTTGGAGAACGCTGAAAAAAGGCAGAGGCTGCGATACCGCAGCCTCTGCCTTTGCGCAGTCAGATTCCCGGCGGCCTGCAGGCGCCGGATGTCACGCGGAAAGCCCGGGATTTGCCGGAGACGGCAACAGAAACGCTACTCTGCCATGGGGGTGGGGTAGAAGCAGCGCAGATGCAGCTGATCAAACAGCTGCAGCCACTGCCGTGCAGGTTCCCGATTTGTAACAATACAGTCAAGATCCGAAAGCTCCGCAATTTTCACAAATGAAATTTTATCGAACTTGGAATAATCAAGCGCAAGAATGGTCTGATTGGCGGCAGCCATCATCGCCTGCTTGGTGGAGGCATGGTATTCGCTGGAATCGGTGATACCGCCGGCCGGGTCAATTCCTTTGCAGGACATGACCACCTTGTCCACATGGTAATTTCGGATCATCTGGTGGCACTGGGAGCCCACCAGCGCCAGGGAGTCGGATTTCAGCCGGCCTCCGGTGGACATGATATTCCAGCCTTCCACATCGCTGAGTTCCACAATAATTTCCACAGAATTGGTGATGACAGTCAGGTCTTTTTTTTCTTTGAGATGCTTGGCGATGTACAGCGAGGTGGAACTGTCGTCCAGCATAATATGGTCGCCGTCGACAATGGAGGCGCTGACCAGCTCTGCGATGGCATGCTTGGCCTCCACATTGGTTTTGTTTCGGATGGTATAGGAGAGATCAGTTTTGGTACTGTTGCCCCAGATGGCGCCGCCATAGGTCTTGGTGGCGTATCCCTCTTTTTCCAGTTTGTCCAGGTCGCGGCGGATGGTCTCCTCCGTGACGCGGTAATGGGCGGCCAGCTCGCTGACCAGGACCCGCTGCTCCAGACGGAGCTTGTTCAGGATTTCGTTTTTCCGTTCAATTGCCAGCATGGGTGCACATCCTTCTGCAAATGCTTCCGTATTGCGGAGATCTTTGTGCCTGTATTATAACAATTCCGGCGAAGGAAAGCAAGAAGAAGGTGTGGGTTTATTTTGTTTTGCTTGGTTTTGGAACGGCCATACTCACTCGATGGATTTTAAAGATTCCGCCATGTTGATGCGTTCCAGCCGGAAGAGCATGGCCAGATTGACAACTGCGGCGAACAGGAAGGTGAGCGCAAAGGAAAGGAGATAGCTGGGCCATTCGATCCGAACATCAAAGTGCATCATGTCAATCCGGATCTGGGACATCACGTAAGCATGCAGATATCTGCCGAGCACAATACCGGCGGCAGCGCCGACGGCGGTGAGGATCGTATTTTCCCGAAATACGTATGCGGCCGTCTCACTGGGATAGAATCCCAAAACCTTGATGGTGGCAATCTCACGGATGCGCTCTGTGATATTGATATTGGTCAGGTTGTACAGCACGATGAAGGCCAGC
>JAHZEF010000183.1:366-1336 GCA_019422005.1 Clostridiales bacterium | reverse complement strand
CTGCGCAGAGGATCACCAGAAGAACAATATAGTTCAGACTGCCCAGCATAGCGCCGACCCGCTCCTCTGTGTCCGCATTGACGGAGACAGAGGCCACGGAGGACAGGCCGGACAGGGCGGCGCCTGCGGCATGCGGATCCGTGCCCGGAAGGGTTCGAAGGTAAGCGGACTGGGCCTCCGGAAAAACACCCTGCCAATCGGCAAACGTTTCCGGTGTCAGGAATACGTAGTGATAGAAGTAGTTGTCGAAAACTCCGGAGATGGGAAGCTGCACGGCCTGCATATCGCTGCTGCGCAGCGTCAGGAGGTCGCCGACGGATACGCCCAGTGCTTCGGCCAGCCCATTGTTAATCAGAACACCGCCCCGTTCCGGATAGGATACCGGCACATCCCCGGCATGGAAGTCGATCACATCCGCCATCTCCTGACCGGCAGCTGCCAGATTGGCCGACTTGGTGACGCCGCCGGCAGAAACGTCAACGGTGGCGCCGTAAAAAAACACGGCCTGTTCCGTCCAGGGGGAACAATACTCCAGAAACTCTGTGCGCTCCGACTGGCTCATGGCGTGCCGGAATGTAACAGCGCTGTCGTAATGCGAAATCTCCTGAAACTGAAACTCTACAATATTGGCAATGGAGTCCCGGATCCCAAAGCCGGTCAGAAGCAGGGCCGTACAGCCTCCAATGCCGAGGACCATCATGAAGAGACGTTTTTGATAGCGAAAGATATTGCGGATAGACACCTTGTACAGGAAGGGGATCCGGCGCCACAGAACCGTCACATGCTCCAGAAGGATCCGCTTGCCGCATTTGGGGGCCTTTGGGCGAATCAGCTCCGCTGCGGATTCCCGGAGAGAACTGCGGCAGACCAGCCAGGTGGAGCCCAATGCGCAGAACATGTACAAACCGATGGAAAATGCAGCCAGCTTCCAGTCCAGAACGAACTGGATCGGATAGGAAAAGCTGTACAT
>JAHZEF010000183.1:0-356 GCA_019422005.1 Clostridiales bacterium | reverse complement strand
AACCTTCCACATGATGACCGGGAAGCCCCAGCTGCCGGCCAGAAACCCAACGGAACAGCCCAGCAGGGAAGCGGAGCCGGCATAGAACAGATAGCTTGCCATAATCGCTCCGCCGGAGTATCCCAAAGCCTGCAGCACCCCGATTTTTGTGCGGGCATCCTCCACCATGCGGGTCATGGTTGTGATGCAGACCAGAGCGGCTACCAGGAAGAAGAAAAGCGGAAATACCTTCGCAACGCTGGAAACAATATCGGTATCGTTTTCAAAGCAGACGTAGCCGACATTGGTTTCGCGCCCCAGTGTGTAACAGTCGGCCGGCTCCAGCCCGGCCAGTTCTGCTTCACCGTCTTTCAGCG
>JAHZEF010000182.1 GCA_019422005.1 Clostridiales bacterium | reverse complement strand
GCGGCCTGATGGTCGGCCGGACCCCGGAATATCTGGGCAAGAAGATCGAGGGCCGCGAGATGAAGCTGACCGCTCTGGCCATCATTGTGCATCCGCTGCTGATCCTGGCATTCTCTGCACTGGCTGTGGCGACCCAGGCCGGACGCGAAGGCATCACCAATCCCGGCTTCCACGGGCTGAGCCAGGTGCTCTATGAGTACGCCTCTTCTTCCGCCAACACCGGTTCCGGATTTGAGGGCCTGGCGGACAATACTTACTTCTGGAACATCACCGCAGGCCTGGCCATGTTCTTCGGCCGGTATTTGCCCATTGTGCTCCAGATGGCCATTGCGGGTTCCCTGATGAAGAAAAAATACGTCAGCGAATCTGCGGGCACCCTGCGAACCCATACCTTCTCGTTCGCTGTCATTTTGGTATTCGTGGTTTATATCTTTGCCGCGCTGACTTTCTTCCCGGCGCTGGCGCTCGGCCCCATTGCGGAGCATCTGACCCTTTGGGGTTAAGGAGGATTCTGCCAACATGAGTAAGAAACAATCCAAAAAATTACTGACCCCGGAAATTTTACGGCAGGCGCTGCTCGGGGCATTCAAGAAGCTGGATCCCCGCTACATGGTCAAAAATCCGGTGATGTTTGTGGTGGAAATGGGGTTTGTGATCGCCCTGCTTCTGAGCATCATACCGACCCTGTTCGGCGATGTGAGCGGAGACCTTCGTACTTACAACCTGATTGTGGCCATCATTCTTCTGGTGACGGTGCTGTTTGCCAACTTTGCCGAGTCTGTGGCCGAAGGCCGCGGCAAGGCGCAGGCCGCCAGCCTGAAAAAGACCCAGAAGGACACGGAAGCACATCTGCTGCATGAGGACGGCAGTGAGACGATTGTCGCCTCCAGCCAGCTGAAGAAGGGCGACGTTGTGATGGTGGTGGCCGGTGAAATCATCCCCGGCGACGGCGAAGTCATCGAGGGCATCGCTTCCGTGGACGAGTCCGCCATTACCGGCGAATCCGCCCCGGTGGTCCGCGAAAGCGGCGGCGACTTTTGCTCCGTGACCGGCGGCACCACGGTGGTGTCCGACTGGCTGAAAATCCGCATCACTTCGGATCCGGGCAACAGCTTTCTGGATCGGATGATCGCCCTGGTGGAGGGCGCTTCCCGCAAGAAGACGCCCAATGAGATTGCCCTGAACACGCTGCTGGTCTCCCTGACCATCATTTTCCTGATCGTGATTGTGACGCTGTACCCCATCGGCGTGTATTGCGGCGTGCAGCTGCCGGTCTCCACCCTGATCGCCCTGATGGTCTGCCTGATCCCGACCACCATCGGCGGGCTGCTTTCCGCCATTGGCATCGCCGGTATGGACCGCGTGACCCGCTTCAATGTCATTGCCATGTCCGGCAAGGCCGTGGAAGCCTGCGGCGACGTGGATACCATGATCCTCGACAAGACAGGCACCATCACCTTCGGCAACCGCTTGGCCGCCGCCTTTTATCCGGTGGAGGGCGCCAGCCGTACCGACCTGATCCGCTGTGCGGCGCTGACCTCCCTCCACGACGACACCCCCGAAGGCAAGTCCACTCTGGAGCTGGCCCGCAGCCTCGGCGATACCAGCGAAGAGCAGGCGGGCTCCGTATTCCAGGAGTTCACGGCGCAGACCCGTATGAGCGGTGTGGATTTGCCCGACGGCACCAGGGTGCGCAAAGGTGCTTCCGACGCCATTGAGGCCTATGTCAAAGGCCTGGGCGGAAAGATCCCGTCCGATTTGCATACCCACGTGGAGAAGGTGTCCTCCCTGGGCGGCACCCCCCTTGTGGTGTGCGAGGACAATAAAATCCTCGGCGTCATCTACCTGAAGGATACCGTGAAGCCCGGCATGGTGGAACGGTTCCAGCGCCTGCGGGCCATCGGCATTAAGACCATCATGTGCACCGGCGACAATCCGCTGACCGCCGCCACCATTGCCAAGGAGGCCGGCGTGGATGGGTTCATCGCCGAGTGCAAGCCGGAAGACAAGATCTCCGTGATCAAGCAGGAGCAGGCTGAGGGCAAGATTGTCGCCATGACCGGCGACGGCACCAATGACGCCCCCGCCCTGGCTCAGGCAAATGTGGGCCTGGCCATGAACTCCGGCACCACCGCCGCCAAGGAAGCGGCCAACATGGTGGACCTGGATTCTGATCCCACCAAGATCCTGGAGGTTGTGGAGATCGGCAAGCAGCTGCTCATCACCCGCGGCAGCCTGACCACGTTTTCCATTGCCAACGACATTGCAAAATACTTTGCCATTATCCCCGCTATGTTCATGGCTGCGGTCCCCCAGCTGGGCGTGCTGAACATCATGCATCTGACCACGTCGAACAGCGCCATCCTGTCGGCTTTGATTTTCAACGCCATCATTATCCCCTGCCTGATCCCGCTGGCCATGAAGGGCGTCAAATACCGTCCCATGTCCTCTGCGAAAATGCTGGCGCGGAACATGCTGATTTACGGAGTTGGCGGTATTATCACCCCGTTTATCGGCATCAAGATCATCGATATGATCGTTGCGCCCCTGCTCCACAGCATGGGCCTGTAAGGAGGATCCCTCAATGAATGAGACAACGAATCAAAGAAAGTTTCTGCGCAACGTGCGTCAGTCCGTGCTGGTCACTCTGGTGCTGCTGCTGCTGTGCGGCCTGGTGTTTCCGGTGGTGCTCAGCGGTATCTCGGCGGTTATTTTCCCCAGTCAGGCAAACGGCAGCATGATAACCGTCAACGGGGAGGCCGTGGGGGCGGAGTATGTGGGCCAGGAATTTACGGAGGACTACTTCATGAAGGGACGGCCCTCCGCCTACCACTACAATACGTACTATGAGGATGAGGAAGGCAATCAGTACTACAACGACGGCAGCGAGTTTGCCGGCCTGAGCTCCGGTTCCAACAACTATGCTCCCTCCAATCCGGCGCTGGCCGCCCGGGTGGAGAGCGATATTATCGGATATGTGGCGTTCAGCCTGCATGTGGATGAAGGGAACCTGCCCGGCGCAGAGGACTTGTTTGAACTGCAGCTGGCCGGCGTTGCGGAGATTGCCGGCATGGATGCGGAGGCGCTCCGCGCCCAGGCTGCGGAAGTCCCGGAAAATACCTATGAAGTGGTGGCATATCTGTCTGAAATCGCCGGGCTGGATGGCGAACAGGCCGCCAGGGCCGAGGAGGCTGTCCCAACCCTGTATGATCTTCAGAAGGCGGCCGTCGCCGAGGCCGCCGGGGTGTCCGCAGAGGACGTCGAAAAGGAAATCGCCGCGATTCCTGCCGATCTGGTCACTGCGTCCGGTTCCGGGCTGGATCCCCATATCTCTCCCGCGTCCGCAGCGTATCAGATCCCCATGCTGGCGGAGAAGTCCGGCCTGAGCGTGGAGCAGCTGGAGCAGATTGTCGCCGACAACACCACCGGCAAGATGCTGGGCGTATTCGGCGAAGAGACCGTCAATGTTGGTTTTCATCCGTGCATCGACAGCGATGCGGTTTTCAAGGGTGGCAATGCCGGTCTTGCGCGCAAGGTCGAGCGCCGATGCCGTGCCGAGTGCCACAAAGAGCCCCGCGAGCTCCTCGCGCCCGCCGTCCTCAAAGCGCACCGCCTCGAGGCGATCGCCTCCCTCCACGGCCGTGATGCGCCGCGGCTCCACGCGAAAGCTGGAAAAGTCGGCGGTGAGCGGCGCGCCGTCCGTGAGCAGAACAATGTCCTGCGTAAAGGCTGACAGCTCGCCCGCTTCGGCGAGCGCGTAGTCGCCCGCACCGAGCACGCCCACTTTTTTCCCCCGGTAGAAAAAACCGTCGCACACCGCGCAGAAGCTCACGCCCCGCCCCTCAAACTCGGTGAGATTGAGGTGCTGCGCCTTTTTGCGCGCCGTGCCCGTGGCAAGTATGAGCGCACGGCTCTCGTACTCCCCGGCCGTGGTCGAAACGGTGAAGTACTCCTCCCGCTTTACGGAGAGCACCTCACACTCGACCACCTCCGCGCCGAGGCGCTGCGCCTGGCGCTCGCCGTTTTGCAGCAGCTCCATGCCGCCGACCGGCTCGGTAAAGCCGTAGTAGTTTTCGATTTTGTCCGTCTTTGCAAGGGCGCCGTAATCCTTGGCGACAACGAGTGTCTTAAGATTGGCCCTCGCAGTATAGATCGCGGCCGAGATCCCCGCGGGACCTCTGCCGATGATGATGACATCGTACATCCTGTCGCCTCCTTTATCCTATGTCTATCATAACAATTTCACAAAAACAAGTCTATGCTTTTTGGACAGTTTGCATGAATTTTAATACAACACTAAATTTTGCACTATTTTATTCGTTTTTTTCTCCAAAAACTATTGCATTTTTCTTCGATCTATCGTATTATATAGACAGAAAGAAAGAGGTGATTCCATTGTACAACGCAAGTTGATCGAACATCTCCCCTTTCGTGATTGCCTAAGGCAATTTAAATAGAGTACCCAAGGCAAGTTCCAAATCCCAGCGTGTTATTCCCGCATACCCCTGAATGGTCATCCATTCCGAAGCAAGGCATATCTCAGGAAAAATCCCGAGAACGACCGAGGGCTTCCAAGTTACTGTATGGCA
>JAHZEF010000181.1:2777-4598 GCA_019422005.1 Clostridiales bacterium | reverse complement strand
ACCTGGAGCACAATATGCTCCGGGTGCTGGTCATCAACGACCGGGCCGGGCTGTACGGATAAAATCAAATTCGAGTTTGGGAGGACTGGGGGAAGAGAAGCGCGCCGCTCCGCTGGGGCCCTCTTTTCTGCCCGTGCAGAAAAGAGGGAAAAGACGGCCGCGGCATAGACTGCATATCCTTCTGTTCCCCGCAAAGGGGACGGGGGCGATCGGTACGCCGCTCCGCTAAGGCCCCCTTTCTGATTGCGCAGAAAGGGGGGAAAGACGCACTTAAGGGAAGGGGGCTCCGGAAAAAGTCGCCCCCCTCCCTTAAGGATCCTACCCCCTAAACCTGAAAGCCTTTACGGCCTTACTGGTGCGCAAGGTGCTCCGCGACCATTGCGCCTGCCGGGTCGGCGGTGCAAGTTGCAGACCGGATGGATATGGAGTTTGTGAGGACGAGGGAAGAAAAAAAGACCGTATCGCAATCCAGCGGGAGCGATTGCGATACGGGGAGGAGTTGCAAGGGAGCGGGCGGAGTTTTCGCCGTCCGGCGGAAACGGAGCTGAGCGGACTTTGCAACGACGTCGGAGCGGATGCGGAGTTTCTTCCGACGACGATGCGGAATTTCTGCCGACAAAGTAACAGAAAGGGGCTTGTGAGAATAAAATGGCATCTATCCGGGGTGGTGACGACACAAAAATCTTTGCAATTCAAAAATTCCTGGGCCTGAATGAATCCCTGGACGGAGACACACAGCTGAGGATGGGCGAGGCTTCAGGCATGGACAACTGGCGGGTGACACCGCAGTATCATCTGCGTGTCCGGCCGGGACTGCATACGCTTTGGTCATTTGACGGGCCGGTACGAGGCATGTGGTGCGGCGAACTGGGCGGAGAAATGCGGCTGGTCTGTGCAGCGGAAGGAAAACTATGGGAGCTGACGGAGGAGGACGGCGGGCTGGAACTGCTGGGAAAGACGTACGGCAGGACACAGATCGGAACGCTGACGGATGCGCCGGTTTCATTTTTCGGATTCGGAAATAAGCTGTATTTTCTCAATGGACACGAATATCTCAGTTGGGATGGGAACGGCAGTGCGGCGGCGGTGGAGGGCTATATTCCGCTGGTGGTCACCGCCGCATCCCCTGCCGGCGGCGGGACACAGTTGGAAGCGGTGAACCGGCTGACGGCCAAACGCCGCGTCCGATTCTCCGCCGACGGCACAGCGCTGGAATTTCAGCTGCCGGAGCAGAATCTGGAGTCTGTCGACCGGATACAGGCGGATGGGGCGGACAAGCCTGCCGCCGCATATGCTGCAGACCTGGAAAACGGCAGGGTGACATTCCTGGAAGCGCCGCCTCAGGGCGTCAACAATGTGGAGATCTGGTATACGGCGGCCTCCGACCTGCGTGAACAGGTGGAGAAGATGCGGTTTGCCGAGACGTATAACGGCTCCACCGACACGCGTGTGTTCCTGTACGGAGACGGCACCAACAAGACCATCTATTCCGGGGTGACGGAGGACGGAATTCCGTCTGCGGAGTATTTCCCGGATCTGAATGAGATTGCGGTGGATTCGGAAAATACGCCCATTACGGGTATGGTGAAGCAGTTCTCCTATTTGATGATCTTCAAGACCGACGGCGCATATTCCACACAGTATTCCGCAATTACGCTGGTGGATGGGACAGTGACAGCCGGCTTTTATGTCAGCCCGGTGAATAAGGAAATCGGAAACGAAGCGCCGGGGCAGGTGCGGGCGGTATATAACTATCCCCGGACGCTGTATGCAGGCAACCTGTACGACTGGCGGACGGTATCCACGGGACGGGACGAGCGG
>JAHZEF010000181.1:0-2767 GCA_019422005.1 Clostridiales bacterium | reverse complement strand
GACAACGAGAGGGAACAGGAATATTATCTGTTCCTGAACGACAAAGCAGGCACCGCGCTGGTGCACCGGTATCAGTATGAAGGCGGCGGGGATGTGTGGTATCGCTATACGGGCCTTCCGGTGACATGCGGCGTGCGGGAAGGGGAGGACGTTTGGTTCGGATTGTCGGATGGGCGGGTATGTGCGTTTTCCAACGCATACAAGTCTGACGACGGAAACGCAATTCCGTGCCAATGGCGCAGCGGGAATATGGATTTCGGCGCGGATTATCTGAGAAAGCACTCGAGCCTGATCTGGGTGTCTCTGAAGCCGGACAGCAACGCACGGATCACGGTGACGGCAACCACAGATAAGCGCAGCAGCTATACGGTAAAGCGGGCGGCGTCCAATCTGGCAACATTCCTGGGGGCAGATTTCCGGCATTGGTCTTTTATCACAAACCGCAATCCGCAGATCGAACGGGTGAAGCTGAAGGTAAAAAAATTCGCGTTTTACAGGCTGATCATTGAATGCAGCGAGGACAGCGCCACCACGGCGGTATTGGGTGTGGATCTCCGGATTCGGTATACGGGATATGTGAAATAGAAGCTGTTCCGCATTTGTGAGGAGGCGGCGGAGCAGAATGGAGGAGCTTTGGCCTTTGGGCCGGAGTGAAGGATATGTGACATGCGCCGGTGAGGAGAGGAGTTTGTGAGAACAACATGAGTACAACGGCGAAATGGGTTTTTGAAAAAGCAATTTACTTGATGGATGAGCAGAGCGAATCCACAGGCCAGACACAGACGGCGGACACCCGGGAGTATGAGTTTCGGTCCATTCCGATTCTGAACATCCTGCGGCACGAGCTGTACCCAATCTCGGACACCTATGCGTCTCGGGAGGATGGGAAGCGGCCCGTTGCGCCGGAAATTCAGAGCATGTCGGATGAGATCGGTCTGGACGACGCAGTGGCCCAGGGGATTCTGCCATATGGGCTGGCGGCACATCTGCTGCTGGGAGAAAATGATAGCATGGCAAATTATTTTTCGCAGCGGTATTCCGAAATGTATGTGGCCGCCATGCGTTCCCTGCCGTCGCGGTTTGAAGAGATCCCGCTGGCCTACGGCGGGTTGAATGGATAAGGGAAAGGAGAACGGAAATCATGGCAACTTTGCAATCTGTGAATGGTAAAGCGCCGTCCAACGCGAAGGTTGGGGATGAAATTGTAACGAATGGAGGAACATGGAAGATTACGGGCCAGAATTCGGACGGCAGCTGGATTTCGCAAAAAGTATCCAATATAAGCAAGAACAGCGGTACCTCCTCCGGATCCGGCTCCAAGGGGACGTACGGTACCTCTTCTTCCGGTTCCTCCCGGCCGTCCGGCGGGTCTGCTTCCGGCGTAAACGTCTACGACGATTACCAGCAGGACATCCGTGACCAGATGAATGCCAATTCCCAGGCGTGGCACAATGCTGCCACCAAAGAGGAAAAGGACAGGCTCCATGCAGAAAACGAGCGGCTGTCCGGACTCCTGGGGGGAGATGTCAGCTATGACGGCTCCACCGGCCGGTGGAGCGGGAGCGCGGATGCTCCGGCGGCCCCTTCTGACTCCAGAGCAGAGGGGTATACGCCGTCAGATCAGAGCGATTATTTGGAAAAAATGGCGGCCGCTTATCTGGAGCAGCAGAAAGAGGCGCTGAAGCAGGCGTATGAATCCAACCTTTCTGAACTGCAGGCAGAGCAGGACAAGCTGGGCGTCAATTACCAGGCGGCCCGGAATCAGGAAGCGGCAAGCAGCGCACTGTCACGGCAGCGCTGGAATGAAACGGCGTCGGCGTACGGGCTGAACAGCGGTACGGCAGGCCAGGCGCAGCTGAGTTATGCCAACCGGCTGCAGAGCGACCTGAGCGCGCTGCAGGCGGCGGAAAGTGCGGCCAATGCGGAGATAGAGCGGCAGAGGACGAATCTGTCGAAGGAGTATCAGAGCGCCATGACGCAGGCGCAGGCAGAGAACGACTACCGGCTGTTTGAGCAGCTGTATCAGGAAGCTGTGCGTCTGGATCAGGCGCTGCAGCAGCAGAGCCAGTTCAACGCGCAGATGGCGCTGCAGCAGTACCAGACCATGCTGGATAAATACTATAACGACCGGTCTTTCCAGTACACGCAGCAGCAGAACAGCCGGAACGAGCAGTTTGAAGCGGCGGCGCTGGCGGCCCAGATGGGCGACTACAGCCTGTATGGCAAGCTTTATAACTGGGATGATGCGAAGACGCAGCGAATGGAGGACAGCTGGAAGGCAATGAGTATTCCCCAGACTGCAGCCGGAGGCGCACAAGGCTACGCAGGGCTGCAGGAGTGGGATTCAGAGCTGGATGCACGGCAGGCGGAGCTGGATGCCATTTACCAGCGAACCATCCTCAATGGCGACTCAGAGAAGGCGCTGCGTCTGGTGACAGAGAAGCTGGGGGAACTGATGGAGAACGGGCTGAGTGCGGAGAAAGCACAGCGGCTGGCCGACAAATACGGCATCCAGCTGGCCTTTTCATAAGAGGACAATACCGTTTTGCAGCATAAACGGAGCGGGCTTCGCACCTGCCGTTATGCCTCCTTTCAAACTCGAAGCGTCGGCTTCGAGTTTGGGGAGGACGGGGGGAACAGAAGTACGCCGCTCCGCTGGGGCCCCATTTCTGCCCGTGCAGAAAAGGGGGAAAGACACGCAAGGGGGAGGGGGCAGGTGAAAAAAAACACCCCCCCCCCCCCCCCCCCCCCCCCCCCGCCCCCCCAC
>JAHZEF010000180.1 GCA_019422005.1 Clostridiales bacterium | reverse complement strand
TGATGAGGCCTTCAGCCTGCCGGAGGCCCCGGAGCACGATTGGGGCGACGGTTATGCAGGCGGATGGGTCTTTGACAACCGGTTGATTCTCGAAGCAGACAGTGAGATTGCATACTATACATATGAGCGGGACAAATGCGAAGATATCATATCCTTCCATTTGCAGGCGGTTGTCGCACCCCCTGCTATAGTTCCCATTGTCGATGGTGAAGTTACCGCTGCATCCTGGGACAAGGGAACCTACAGCGCTGTAATCGCAAACGACGGCTTTGTGCATCAGCTCGGCGTACAGGTAACGCATCCTCTGGAAAACGAACCGGAGAACCCGCAGAACGGCGACGTCTATGTTGATTTTCGGTTTAAATGGACGGATGTGGAAGGCAGCTTCAAGGGGCCCCGCAGCGGCGGAAAAAACGGCGTCAATCCGGAAAAGGAGTTCTCCGGGTGGAGCTGGGACTACAATACCATCCCGATTTGCGGAACAGACCATGCCCGTTCGGGGTACAACTACTACATGGTGGAAATCGAAGGATACTATACCGTCTATGATGCAGCCTCCGGCAAATGGAGCAACGGCATTCTGTTCTTCAAGACGGCTTCCACCGTCATGGGCGGCGCGGGCGAAGAAACCAACTATTACCCTGCGTTCCGATTCTTTGCAGACGTAGAAGGCGAACTGGCTCCCGTCACAGTGACCCCCGCTGACATCACAGTCTATATGGGCGGCAGCAGCGGCTACGACGGCGTTGTCGACGAGAATGGAGCGATTCAGGGAAGCGGTTCTCTGCCGGAGCCGGGATTCTATCTTGAGCTGCCGGAAGCATTGAACGAGGCACTGCGGAACGAATTGGGATATGAGCCGGATGAAGCGGCAGACCTGTCCAATTATATTGCCTTCCATGCAGACGGCAAGTCCTGGACACTGGAACCGTATGGGTCGGACAGCTACAGCGAGAGCGAAGGCAAATACGTTTACCGGCTGGTCGCCGCGCCGGAGCAGGACCCGGTCCGCGTCCAATTCAAGGACGAGGGAGGCAATATCCGCGTCGACTCCGAGTTTGACATCACCGCCGCAACGTACACAACCTACGAAATGGGCATCTATCCCGGAGCGGTTGATCAGGATGAGGTCACTGCAACCATAACCATCGGCAGTACCGTGCTCGACGAATACCCTGTTGCAACCCAAACCGGTACGCTCACCATTCTGGCAAAAACAGAAGAAGCGCAGATTACGCCTGTTCAGAATGATACAGCCGTCTCCGAAGCGGTTGAACACATCACGGCGGCGGCGCCCGCGGACACAAAATATTTCATCAACGACAGCGAGATTGAACTCACAGACGGTACCCCTTCCCTGCTGGTTGACGGATTTTTGGATGAAAGCACCGCGGCGTTCCTCAAGGAGAAGGTCGACGACGCCCTTGGTACCGTATCGGAAAATCAGCAGTATGAGTTCAAATATCTGGATCTGGTGGACGGTGCAAATGCCAACGTATGGCTCACGCCCGACGGCCCCGTAACCATCTATTGGCCCTATCCGGACGGAACCGATCAGGATACCGAATTTACCATTCTGCATTTTGACGGGATCGGCCGCAGCATGACAGATGAAATCCCTGCAGACTATGCCCCAAAAGCAATAGACAGCGCAGAAACCACGGAATACGGAATCCGCTTCACCACGGAGCGCTTTTCGCCCTTTGCTTTGACCTGGACGGGAAAAGAAACCGGCGGAGGCGTAACCACCCGCTACACCATCCGGGCCAGCGCCGGAGAGGGCGGTTCCATCAGCCCCAACGGCAGCGTGCGGGTAAGCCGCGGCAGCGACAAAACCTTTGCCATCACGCCGGACGAAGGCTATCAGATTTCGGACGTCCTGGTGGACGGCGAGAGCGTGGGCGCTGTGAGCAGCTACACGTTTGAGAATGTGAAAGCCGGCCACACCATCGAGGCCCTGTTCCGTGCAGAGCATCAAATCGCGGATCCGGACGACACCGGCGTGTCCGCCTGGCTGAATACGAAGGAGCACAACGCCTATCTGCACGGCTACACAGACGGCAGCTTTGGCCCCGGCCACAATATGACGCGGGCCGAGGCTGCACAGATGTTCTACAATCTGCTGCTCGATCAGGACGCTGCAAAAACAGCTTCCTTTGACGACGTGGCGTCGGACGCATGGTATGCAGATGCAGTCAACACCCTGGCTTCCATCGGGATCCTGCAGGGCGTCGGCGGCAGCCGGTTTGCGCCGGAGCGGTCTATCACCCGCGCGGAATTCACCGCCATTGCCATGCGCTTTGCAAAACTGGACACGCGCGGCGAGGCCTCCTTCTCCGACGTCAGCAAGGACGACTGGTTCTACGGTCAGGTGGTCGGAGCCGTCCGGTATGGCTGGATCACCGGCTACGAAGACGGCACGTTCCGGCCCAATCACACCATCACCCGGGCCGAGGCCGCCGTACTGACCAACCGTCTCCTGGCACGCAGCCCCGACGAGCGCTACGTGGACGCCCATTCCGGCGGGATACGCCAGTTTCCCGACATGACCAGCGGGCACTGGGTCTATTATCCTATCATGGAAGCCGCAAACTCCCATGACTATGAAAAAACCACAAATGCCGAACGCTGGCTCCAAACCGAACCCTGAAAGGCGCAGCCTTTCTCCTGCGCCCGGCCGGATGCTCCGGCCGGGCGCTTTTTGCAGGGAGGCGCGTTCCCCTTCAGCGCGCCTCTGTCCCGGCTGCATGCCGAAGCTTCCGCCCGGGAGGCGTCCGGCCTCCGGCATGCAGCCCGCCTTCCATTTTTCGCCCAAACTTGACACACATCCGCCGGAACGGTATAATGAAAAATACCGAATTTGGAATGGAGTTTCAACATGAAGCACGCGCTTAAAATTCTGATCCCGCTGGTTGTGGTGGCCGTCCTGCTGTCTGCGGCGGCCTGGTTTTTCCTTTCCTTCCGGCCGGATTTAACCTGCCAGTTCTATATCAGCCGCGCCGAGTCCGCACTTTCCCAGGGGCGTCCCCAGCGCGCAGTCCGTTATTACACGCGTGCCTGGGAGCTCTATCCGGAAGACGCCGAGCTTGCCATCGGCCTGGCCAACGCCTATAAGGCCGACGGCAATTACACCAAGGCCGAATATACGCTGGTCAGCGCCATTACCTCCATGCCCGACACGCTGGAGCTGTATCTGGAACTCTCCAAAACCTATGTGGAGCAGGACAAGCTCCTTGACGCGGAGCAGATGCTCAGCCGCACCGCCAACGAAGACATCAAGCGGCAATTGGACGCCCTGCGGCCGGAGGCTCCTGTGATCCAGCCGGAGAGCGGTTACTATACCGAGTATATTGACGTCTCCCTCTCCTACACAGGCGACGCCGCTTATCTGTCTGTGGACGGGGACTACCCCTCCCTTGCAAAGGATCTGTATACCGCGCCGGCAGCGCTGGAAATCGGGGAGTCAACCGTTACAGCCGTTGTGGTTTCGGATGACGGCCTGGTCAGCCCCGCAGCCACGGCGGGATACACCGTCGGCGGCGTCATCGAGGAGGTCTCTTTTGCCGATTCCGCCGTGGAGGCGGCAGTCCGCAGCGTATTGGGGAAAGAGGGCGAAATGCCGGTCATGTCCAATGAGCTCTGGGCCCTGACGACGCTGGACCTTCCCGCCGAGGCAAAGGATCTCAGCGACCTTTCCGTCTGCCGCTCCCTGACCTCTCTGAGCATGCACGGTACCTATGGCGTAGATTTTTCTGTACTGAGCCATTTGACCAGTCTGGAGACGCTGGATCTGTCCGGCTGTACCGTCTCCTCCAACGGCATCGCCGCGATCGGCTCTCTGCCCAAGCTTACCACGCTGAATCTCAGCGGCTGCGCCCTGACAGACGTATCCGGTCTGTCCGGCCTGACCGCCCTGACCACCCTGGATCTGTCCGGCAACGCGATTTCCGATGTGAGCTGCCTCAGCGGCATGACGGCTCTGACAACCGTCAACCTGAGCGGCAATACCATCGGCTCCATCGCGCCGCTGGCTTCCGCCTCGGGGCTGCAGATCCTGGATATCTCCGGGAACCAGATTTCCAGCCTCACGCCGCTGAGCCGGCATGAAGCGCTGACCAGCCTGTCCGCCTCCGGGAATCAGATCTCCGACCTCTCCGCCCTGTCCTCCTGTACGGCGCTGCAGAATCTGGACATTTCCGACAATGCCGTAACAGACCTGTCGCCTGTGGCGCAGCTGGCCCAGCTCAGCGTGCTGACAGCCGATTACAATTCCGTTTCCGCGCTTCCCGATTTTTCAGGCGCCGCGGCTTTGACCCGAATTTCCCTGAGCAATAACGCGCTGACCGACCTGTCCGCCCTTCAGGGGCTTCCAATCCTGAACTACGTAAATGTGGATTATAATCAGGTTTCTGATTTGTCCGTCCTGGCGGATTGTCAGAATCTGGTTCAGATCGACGCCTTTGCCAATCCGGTGGGCGACGTTGCTGCGCTGGTTGAACGCGGAATCATTGTCAACTACGATCCCACCTATCAGCCTTCGGAAGAATAGGCCGGCTGCACCGCGGGCATAAAGCGAGCGGGTGCAATCCCCTTTGGGAATTGCACCCGCTCATATTTTGCCTTCCCTTCAGAATCCAACCGCCACG
>JAHZEF010000018.1:4148-26394 GCA_019422005.1 Clostridiales bacterium | reverse complement strand
CACGGAAGATATCGCGCATGGCCGCGTCTCCGTTGGCGAAGAGCAGCAGCGCATCCTCAAAGCTTGCCGCCGGAAGCGCGCGCTCGCGGCAGCGGGCGAGAATAAACCGGACGGAGCACACCAGCTCCAGACAGCCGCGGTTTCCGCAATAGCAGGGCCTGCCGTCCACTTCCACGGTGACATGGCCCAGTGCCGCGCCCAGCCCGTTTTCCCCGCAGTAAAGCTGCCCGCGCACCATCAGGCCGCAGCCCAGCCCCACGCTGCTGCCGACCACCGCAAACGTCTCATAGTCGCCGGCGCTTCCAAAGTACTTTTCTGCAAACACCAGGGTGTTCACATCATTGTTGACATACACCGGGATCCCGTACCGCTGTTCCAGAGGCTCTCTGATCTGAATGCACGACTGTACGTCCGGGCGTTCCGTTGTAAAAATCGCCCCGTCGTCACAGCTCACCGGCCCCATACTGGAGGCGCCGATCGCCCAGGTTCGCTCCAGGACCTCAGGCGTCAGCACCTGGTCCAGCAGCATCACAATTTTGGAAAAGACCGACGAATTGGTATCTGCCTGCTCAATGGGCGACATGTTGATATTCTGGAACCGCCCCTTGCAGTTGATAATGCCCACGCTGATATAAAACCGCGTAATCTGCACCGAAACAAACAGCGGACAGCTGCCCGACACATCCAGAAGGACAGGCTTCCTCCCGGACTCAGACGTCATGGTCCCCGTTTCATGCACCAGCCCATCCGCAATCAGTTCATTGATATAATTGGTTACGGACATTTTGCTCAATGGCAGCTGCTTGCTCAGCTCCACCCGGGACATGGGCCCCCGCCGGATCAGCGTCCGGAAGATGGACGCCTTGCTGGCATTTCCCAGAAACCGCTTGCTTTTTTCGTCCATTCTCTCCCTCTTTTCCGCGATGCGTTCCAGTATTTTAAACTATAGTATATTCCAACGGTAAAATCAAGATTTCCCCGGTGAATGTTTTTGCGCCTTTAATTCGTAAATATATTTTATCATATTGACTTTCTATCAAAAAATCCCGCCATTTTCTTCTCTTTATCCATTTCATAAACCCATATGGTTTACAGTGTATCAATTTCAAAAATTTTTACAATTCTTTTGCATTATGCACATAAATTTTAAAAAAATCAATCTATTTTGAACATTGACAAGGCCATATCCATCTTTTATACTGTTGGTACTGCATCCTGATATTTGAAATATCCAAATACTTATTCTATATAATAAAGTTATTTTATAATATTCATCCCAGAATTGCTGCGCACCGGGTTTCCGGACAGGCGTCACAGCGAAGCCGAACTGCGGCGCACCGTCCGGGGACGCGCGCTCCCCATCGCTGCAGCCGGAAGCGCCGGCGCAGGCAGCCGGGCACAAGGAGTATACAGCATGCAAAAGCAATCGTTCGTGGTATTTGACTTCGACGGCACCCTTTCCACGCTCCGCTGCGGCTGGGAGCAGATCATGCAGCCCATGATGCTGGAAATGATCTGCCCGGACGGCCCCTGTCCCCCGGAGCTGGAGGCCAGGGTGGCGGCATATATCGACCAATCTACCGGAATTCAGACAGTCCGTCAGATGCAGTGGCTGGCCGGGCAGGTGGAGCAGAGCACCGGCCGGGCCAGGGACGCCTGGTACTATAAGGAACAGTATAACCAGCGGATTCTCCGCCTTGTGGCAGAGAAACAGCAAAGGGTGCTCGAAGGGAGAGCCAGCGTTTCCGACTTTCTGATCGAGGGTGCCGCGGCGTTTCTCCAGGCCCTGCGGGACAGGGGCTGCCGCCTGTTTCTCGCCAGCGGGACCGACGACGCCGACGTAAAAGCGGAGGCCCGTTTCCTGGGCCTGGACTCCTGTTTTGAACGCATCAAAGGCGCTCCTCCCGGCAGTTTCAGCTGTTCCAAGGAGCAAATCCTTCAGGAACTGATGCCGGAAACCGGAGCCGGCGCAGAATTGTCTGTAATTGGCGACGGCAAAGTGGAGATCGCGCTTGCCAGGCGTTCAGGCGCTCTGGCCGTGGGCATCGCCAGCAACGAGGCCGCCCGGCGGGGTGTCGATGCGCGCAAGCGCCGCCGCCTGGAAGCCGCCGGCGCGGATGTGATTTTCGGCGACTTCACGCAGAAGGAAGCGCTGGTCGCTCTGATCATGCGGGAGGCATTGACATGATTGATTTTCAGAATATCCAAACCTATTCCGCCAGAAACCGCGTGAATCTGGTTCAGCTGGACAATCTGATCCAGCCGGATCCGCAGACGCCCTGCCAGGTGACAGATCCGGATTTTCTGGAGCTGGCCCGCAGAATCGCGGCCGCCCGCCGCGGCGGGCGGCCCGTGATCCTCTCCATGGGCGCTCACGTTATCAAATGCGGCCTCTCGCTTTGCCTCATCGAACTGATGCAGCGAGGCTTTGTCACGCACATCGCCGGCAACGGCGCCGCCAGCATCCATGATTTCGAGCTGGCCTATCTGGGCGGCACTTCTGAAGACGTTCCCCGCGCCATTGAGGACGGCTCCTTCGGCATGTGGGAGGAGACCGGCCGGTGGATGAACGAGGCCATCCAGGGCGGCGCGGCAAACGGTCTGGGCTACGGTGCAGCCGTCGCCGCATACATGGGCCGTTATCCGGGCCGCTTTCCCCACAGGGCCGTCAGCGTGGCATACAACGCCTGGAAACTGGGGATCCCCGCCACATACCACGTCGCCATCGGGACTGATATCATTCATCAGCATCCCACCGCGGATTTTGCCGCCATCGGGGACGCCTCCGGCCGGGACTTCCGCACCATGTGCCAGTCAGTAGCCGACCTGGAGGGCGGCGTATTCCTGAATTTCGGTTCCGCCGTCATCGGGCCGGAGGTTTTTCTCAAGGCCCTGTCCATCGCCCGGAACCTGGGCCATCCCACCCGGCACATCACCACCGCCAATTTCGACTTGCGGGATCTGGGCGACTACCGCCGCAGCATCAGCTGCGACGATCCCGATTACTACTATCGTCCCAGGAAAAATATCGTCAACCGCCCGACCCGGAACGGCGGCCGGGGATGGCACTTTGTCATGGATCACCGGGTTTCCATCCCCAACCTTCTGCGGGCGCTGGCGCAGCAGGAGGCCGTATGAAACAGGAGCTGCAGCTTGCGCAGGCGCTGAAAGCGCTGAATCTGGAGGCGCTGCTGGCCGGGCTGCGCCGGGTGCGGATGGCAGTGATCGGCGATATGTGCCTGGACGTCTACTGGCATGCGGATATGCGCCGCAGCGAGCTGTCCCGGGAAACGCCCCACTACCCCCTGCCGGTGACGGAAGAGCGCTTTTCTCCGGGCGGCGCGGCCAATGTATGCGCCAATGCCGCGGCGCTGGGCGTTGCAGAGGTAAAGGCGCTGGGCGTCGTGGGCGACGACTGGAGAGGCGCCGTGCTCCGCCGGTGTTTCCGCCAGCAGGGAATTCTGGACAGCGCGCTGGCAGAGGAAGCCGGCCGCATCACGAACGCTTACTGCAAGCCCATCCGTCACGGCATCTCGGACGTTGCCTACGAGGATCCCCGGCTGGATTTTGCCGACAGCCGTCCGTTGGGCCGGCAGACCGAGCAGCGCCTGCTGTCGCACCTGCGGACGCTGGACGCCGACGTCCTCTGCGTATCGGATCAGCTGAAACACGGCTGCATCACTCCGGCCGTACGGGAGCAGATCCTCCTGTTGGGCCGTCAGGGGATGCGGATCGTGGCGGACAGCCGCGACCGTATCGCCCTTTACCCCGGCGTAATCCGAAAGCCCAACGAGGTGGAAGGGTACCGGGCTGTCCATGGGACGCTGCCGCCGGAAGACGCAGCGCCGGATCTCTGGGAAGCCTGCGCCCTGGCCCTGGCAGAAGACGGCGGCGCAGACGTGTTCATGACGCTGGGGGCCCGGGGATGCATCCACGCCCGGAACGGCATGCTGACGCATGTGGGCGCCGCCGTTCCGCCCGAGGCCATTGATTTCGTCGGAGCCGGCGATACGGTGCTGGCCTCCCTGGCAGCCGCCCTGGCAGCCGGCGCCGCTCCGGCGGAAGCCATGGCCTTTGCCAATCTCTGCGCATCCATCACCATCGGAAAGATCGGCACCACCGGAACCGCCACCCCGGACGAGATCCGGGCCGCCGCCAGGCGGCAGACATTGACAGGAGGTAATCCCGCATGACACGAATCGAAGCGTTTCAGGCAACCGTCAGCCACGGCCGGCCCGACCGTCTGATACTGGATCTTGGCGGCTGTCCGCTTTCCAGCATGGAGGGCGGCACCCAGAACCGGATTTTGGATCTGCTGGGATTTCCCCGGCCGGAGCCCCGCCGCTATCTGTTCGGCAAGGTGCAGCGGCTGGAAGAGCCCCTGCTGCGCTATCTGGACATCGACACCCGCTCCGTGGGAGAGATCCTGCACCCTGCAGACTCCCAGTTCGAGATGCACTCGGACAATGAATTTACCGACGAATGGGGCGTCACCCGCCGGTTTGACGGCGTCTACTGGAATATTGTCCGCCACCCCCTGGAAGGCGCGGAGGCGGAAGACCTGGACCGTTTCCGGTTCCCCAATCCCGACAGCATCGACGGCGCGCAGCTGGAGCAGATCGCCGGGGATGCAAAGCAGCTCTGGGAAGCCGGGGAATATGTGATCTGTGCCGAACATCCCGTCTACGGCGTGTTCGAGCTTGGCTGCTGGATGTGCGGATTTGAGGATTTTCTGGTGAAGGTGATCGCCGATCCCGATTTTGTCAAAAAGCTGTTCGACAAAATCCTGAAATATCAGCGGAGGGTAATCGAACTGTATTACGGCGCGGTGGGCCCCTATATCCACTATACGTCCAGCGGCGACGATTTCGCCACGCAGGAAAGCATGTTCATGAGCCTGGACTGTTTCCGGGAGCTGGTCAAGCCCTGTTTCAAGGAGCGCGTGGCTTACACCAAACGGTTTACCGACGCCAAATTCCTCCACCATTCCTGCGGCAATGTCAGCGCGCTGATCCCGGATCTCGTGGATTGCGGCGTGGAAATTCTCAATCCCATCCAGCCCTGCGCGCCGGAAATGGCCCCGGAGGCCCTGAAGGCCCGTTACGGCAGCCAGGTGGTGTTCCACGGCGGCTGCGATACCCAGAAGCTCCTGCCCTTCGGCACGGAGGAGAGCATCCGTCAGGGCGTCAGGGCGCTGATTGAGGCCATGGCCGGCGGCGGATATATCTTCGCAGCCGCCCACAACCTGCAGGACGATGTGCCGCCGGAGAACATCATTCATATGTTCCAGGCCGCCCGCCGCTACGGAGGAGGCGGGGCTGAAACATGAATGCTGTGGAACGCGTGCGCCGCGCCATCCGCTTTGAGCAGCCCGACCGCGTACCGATGCTCTTCTTCAACCGGGACCGCCGGGACGGCGACATCATCATGCTCGATATCCAGAATCACTTCGGCGGGCCCGAAGGCAGGCAAAGCGAATGGGGATTCCAGTGGGAACAGCTGGACGCCACCATGGGGCAGCCGCTGGCGCCGGCCCTCCCGGATTGGAAGGATTTCTCCGGCTTCCGGCCGCCGACTCTGAATGAAGAGGCCCGCCGCGCCTGGGTGGAAGCCCAGAAAGCGCATGCCCGCCCGGACCAATATCTGCTGGCCAGCCTGCAGCTGTCCGGCTTCACTGTCATGACTTTCCTGCGCGGATTCGCAGCGCTGATGGAGGATTTCTATGAGGAGCCGGAGCTGGCCGCCCGGCTGGCCGATCTGGTGTTCGGATTTGAAACCCGGCTGATTGAATTCGCCGCCCGGGAAGGCTTTCACGGGATCGCTTTTTTTGACGACTGGGGAACCCAGCGGAGTATGATGATCTCACCGGCGCTGTGGCGCGCGTTCTTCGCCCCCCGGTACCGCGCGCAGTTTGCACGCGCCCACGCGCTGTCCCTGGACGTATATTTCCACAGCTGCGGGAAATACGATCCGATCCTGGGAGACTTTTTTGACCTTGGCGTGGACATGCTCAACATCAGCCAGCCCAACCTGTATGATCTGGAAGCGCTGCGGGACAACTACGGAGGCCGGGGCTGCTTCGTGCTGCCGGTCAGCTACCAGACCACTTCCATTTCCGGCACCCGGGAGGATATTTTCCGGGATGTCCGGCGGGCTGTTGACTGCCTGGGCTGCTTCGGCGGCGGCCTTGTGGGCTATATTGAAGACTATCCCTCCATGGGGATGCCGGAGGAAAACTACCGTGCCTGTGTCGACGCATTCCGGGTGTTCGGCGACTACAGCCGCCGGAGATGGAGGATCCCATATGAATCAGATTGAACTGCTTTTCTCCCGATACCCCGCCCTGAGCGGCTGCCGGCAGGACATCGAGCAGGCCTTCCAGCTGCTCTGCAGCACCTACGCCCGCGGCGGGAAGGTGCTGGCCTGCGGAAACGGCGGCAGCGCCAGCGATGCGGCCCATATTGTGGGCGAACTGATGAAATCCTTCGCCCGCCGCCGGGACATCGGCCCGGCCCGGGAAAAGCTGTTCGCCGCGCTGCCCCCGGAAGACGCCCAATACATGGCGGACCGGCTGGAGGGCGCCCTCAGCGCGCTTTCCCTCCACGGCGAAACAGCCCTGGTCAGCGCATTTTCCAACGACGTGTCGCCGGACCTCATCTATGCCCAGCAGGTCTCGGGCCATGGCCGGCCCGGCGATACGCTGATTGCGCTGAGCACATCCGGCAACTCCGAAAACATCCTCCGGGCCGTCCAGGCCTCCAAAGCCCTAGGGCTGCATACAGTCGGCTTTACCGGCCAATCCGGCGGCAGGCTGGCGGCCTGCTGTGACGTATGTATCCGCGTACCGGAAACGGAAACCTTCCGTGTGCAGGAACTGCATCTCCCTGTCTACCACACGCTTTGCCTGATGCTGGAAGACGCCTTTTTTGACGGAGAGCGGAAATGAGAGAAAAGCTTTGCTTCGGCGTGGACATCGGCGGCACCAAAACGGCTGTGATCCCCGGCAGGGAACGCAGCGGCGATAGCGAGGTCCTGGAACGCGCCGAATTCCCCTCAAGCCCTGAGGCCCCTGAAACCACCCTTGCCGGGATTCTCCGGCTCCTGGAATCCTTTGCCGCCGTTTACGGCGCCCCCGGCGCCATCGGCGTCGCATGCGGCGGCCCCCTCGACGCCGGACGCGGCGTGATCCATGCACCGCCCAATCTCCCCGGCTGGAACAGCGTCGCTGTGACAGAACGCATCCAGTCCCGCATGCACGTGCCTGCCGTCCTGGAGAATGACGCCGACGCCGGCGCTCTGGCAGAGCACCGCTATGGCGCCGGACGCGGCGCCGACAACATGATCTTCCTGACCTTTGGCACAGGCCTCGGCGCCGGCCTGATTCTCAACGGTGCGCTCTACCGCGGTTCCACAGGCTGCGCCGGCGAAATCGGGCATGTCCGCCTGGCGCCGGACGGCCCCGTGGGATACCGCAAGGCCGGTTCCTTTGAAGGCTTCTGCAGCGGAGGCGGCCTGAGCCAGCTGGGACGCATGTGCATTCTGCGCCATCTGGAGCGCGGGGATGCAACGCCATGGGCGGAAAGCCATCGCGGCAGCAAAGCCCTGACCGCCCGTGAGATCGCCGGCGCGGCCCGGGACGGCGACGCCATAGCCCGGGAGGTCATGGCGCTCTGCGGCGCCCGTTTCGGCGAAGGCCTCTCCATTCTCATCGACATCCTCAATCCCCAGCGAATCATTGCCGGAAGCATTTTTTACCGCTGCCGCGATCTTCTCCTGACCCCCATGGAGCAGGCGATTCGCCGGGAAGCGCTGCCCGGAAGCGCCCGGGCATGCGCCATTCTCCCGGCGCAGCTGGGGGAGCAAATCGGAGACTACGCGGCGCTGAGCATCGCTTTCAGCCATGCCGACCGTTGAAAAGCCCAGTCATCCGGCCGGCCAGGAGCGGAACGGCCTTCCTCCACAGCCGCTTTCGGCCCCCTTCTGCCGTAACAGGGCCGCCGCGGCCGCCCCTTTCAGCCCTGCGGGCCTGCCCTCCGTTTCCGGACGCCGCCCATGCGCAGCACGTTCCCAGCGAAGCAGCCCGGGGCAGGCAGGGTTTCCTGTATCTGCGCGCCTGCTTCCGAATACGCCGCCAAACGCGCAGGCAGCCTCGGCACGCACTCTGCCCCTCCAAACCCCGGCGCGCAAAAAATCTGCAAAAGCCGGCTGCAATCCGAACGCATCCGTTCCGATTGCAGCCGGCCTTCTGTTCAGACCGTCGTTGTCCTTATGCCCAGCCCACAAGCGTCATAACCGCCAGGAACACGGCGCCGAACGCAGAAAGAATGCCAATCACAGGCATGACAAACTTCAGCCATTTCTGGTAGGAAATGCCGCAGGCGGCAATGGTGCCCATCAGCAGCGCCGAGGTCGGATAGATTGCGTTGCTGATGCCGTCGCCAAACTGAAACGCCGATACGGCGATCTGGCGGGACACACCGATCAGATCCGCCAGCGGCGCCATGATCGGCATCACCACATAACACTGGCCGGAACCGGAGTTGACAAAGAAGTTGAAGAAGAAATTCACAATAAACATACCGATGGAGGAAAGCCAGGTCGGCAGCAGGGAGAGCGGCATCGCCAGATAATAGATGATCGTATGGATGATATTGGCGTTGCTCAGGATCACGCTGATCCCGCTGGCAATCCCGGTGATCACAGCGGAATATACCATCGTTTTGCATCCGTTGACAAAGGACTTTGCAATTGCGTTGGCAGACATGCCGCCGATGATACCGGCCGCCATCGCCAGAATGACCATCATATGCCCCAGATTGGCAATTCCCCAGTCCCATGCCACAGAGCCATAGGCAAAAACGATGAGGCAGCCCGCCATGACAGCCAGGCACAAGGCATGCCGGACCGTCATCTTCCCCTGGAAGCTGTCGGCATTGTTATCCTCGGCAGCCAGTTCCTCTTCCGTAAAGGGCGCAATCGCGGAACCGGGATCCCTGCGGATCCTGGCGCAGTACCGCATTGTAAACCAAATCACAATCGCGGTGGAAATCGCCCAGCTGACCGCACGGGCCGCCAGCCCGGACATCTGGGGAATGCCGGCGATATTCTGCCCCAGCAACGTGGTAAACGGGTTCATAAAGGAGAAGGCGAAGCCCGTGTTGGACGCCAGATACAGGCAGGCAATGGCAACGCACTTATCCAGTTTCAATTTTCTGCAGAGCGCGCACATTACCAGCGCAAATGCAAGCGATACATTGTTGCCGGCGCCCACAACGCCGAGGACAGACAGGATCACAATCATCACGGGAATAATCGCCCGATAGCTGCCGGACGTTTTCCGGATGGTGGCGTTGATGGCAGCGCTGATACTGCCGGTATCCTGCATGATATTCAGGGCCCCTCCAATCAGGAAAATGACAAACATGGTGGAGGCAGCCTGGCTGAACCCCTTGTAAATGCTCTCAAAGAAATCCATGACCCCCGCACGGTTGGGCTCCACCGTATGGAAGGTGCCGTCCACAACGGTTTTGCCGTCTTCGGCAAAATCATACGATCCGGCGGGAATGATATAGGTAAGTATACATGCAATCAGGATCAGGCCCACAAGGATTACGATGGTATCCGGAAATTCCCTCTTTCTCAGTGTGCGTTGCTTCATTTCTCTCAGTCTCTCCCTTCAATGTCCATGATATCTCCACGCTTTGCCCGGCGCCCGGCATCGGCCGAATGCAATGTTTCAGATACCTCCCATCCTGCGGAATTCTGCCGGAGCGCTGCTGCTGCAAAGACCGGAACCGGTTTCAGATGTCCCGCTCGGTCTCATAGGCCACGCCGTCCTTCATCACGAAGCAGCAGTCGAGCAAAGCGCTGGGGTCGGTCAGGATATCGCGCCTCCATGCCGCAATATCCGCCAGGAAGCCGGGCGCAAGGGCGCCGATCTCATCATCCATGCCCAGGATTTTCGCATTGACGCGGGTTGCAGCCGCCAATGCGCGGAACGGGCCGACACCGCTGTTGCGCATATTGAAAAACTCCCATCCGCTCTCATAGGGGTTGTGGACGGCGACAATGTCGGTACCGTACCCGATCTCAAGATCGCTGCTGACCACCAGGCGGCGGCTCTCAATCAGCATGTCCTTATAACGGCGCAGCTTCTTTTCCATGCCCGGCGTCTGCTTGCGGAGGTTTTCTTCATCCATATGCATCGCGCCTTCAAAGGGGGTGAATGTGGGGACGTATTCAATGTTTCTGTCCTTCATCATCCGAAAGATCTCAGGATCGGTAATCAGCGCGCCGTGTTCAATGCCGTCAATGCCCATTTCAATCTGCTTGCGCGCCAGTTCATTGCTGTAGGTATGGGAAGTAATCTTCATATTCAGCCGATGGGCCGTCTCGATACAGGCGCGAAGCTCTTCATCGGTGAACGCATAATCCTCCGGCCCGTCGGTCACGCTGTTGAAGCCGCCGGAGCAGAATATTTTAATAAAGTCCGCGCCAAACTTGACCTGCCTGCGTACCACCTCGCGGCAGGAATCCGGCCCGCTGACCCGGCCCGGATACCGCTCCCAGATAAAATCCGATATCAGGGGGTTTTCACTGATCAGCTGGCTGAAATCGCCATGCCCCCGCGTTGTGCTGATATAGTGGGGAGCCACCTTCACCCGCGCCCCTTCAAACAGCCCTTTTTGAATCAGGTCCCGCGCTGCAACGCAGCCCCATCCGTCGTCGCTGTTGCTGCCCATATGGCGAACCGATGTGAACCCCCGCCGCAGCGCCTTGCGCGCATTATAAAGGAGGTACATCCCTTTGACGCTGGGGTTTTCATAGACATAATCGCGGCTGCGGGTACGCCAGTCGCCATAGCTGAAATGGACATGGGCGTCAATCAGGCCGGGCGTGACCGTCGCGTCCGACAGGTCTATGACTTCACTGCTGGGAAGCGCCGCAACTTTTTTACCCACTTCCGCAATGCGGTTCCCGCATACCAGAATTTCCATCCTCTCCTGAATACTGTCTGTCTTTCCGTCGTAAAGTTTTCCGCACAGGATCCGATATGTTTTTTCAGACATGTTCTTCCCTCCTCACGATACAATCACAAGACGAAAAACCCTCGAATTTGTGATCGGCTTGAACCAGGCGATTTCACGCCGCGCTTCCGCTTTTCCTGCAATGTCCCGGCCGCAAGCAGGCGGAAGCGGAAGTTTATGTACATTGTATCATTTTACAGAAATTTTACAAACACTTTTTATTCAAAACACACCCGGCTCTGCATTTTCCCGCGATCTGACCCACAGGCTGCAGCGCAGCAGGCCAGCTTTTCAGGAAAGCCGGCGCAGGCAAACCCGAATCCGGAGCCCCAGTTTTGTCACGGCGCAGAAGAGCCGCCGTCTCAGTGGAAGCAGCGCTGAGACGGCGGCCCATGAACTTTGCAGAAGTCTGCAGCACGGCGGGCGCCGTCCCCAGGATCAGCGCCAGGCAAAGCAAAAGGCTGCACATTCTTTTCATGAGCATCCCTCTTTCTGCATGAATTCCTGCGCAGTGCAGTACAAAGAGCCCCGGATTTCAATGTTCAGCCTGCATCCAGTTTTCCGTCATTTTGCACAATTCAGAAATCAGTGTATATTGTTGAATATATATCGTATTTTCTTGAATAAAGATGCAAATTCCTTTTTATTATGAATAAAATTTTGTTATGCTAACAAATTTTTAGGTTTTTCTGCAGAAATGTATAAGATACACAATGCAAAATGCCAAAATCCGCCGATGTTTAGAACCTTCGCCCATTGCGCGGCCGGAGCAAACGTGGTATTCTATTGAAGACAATCCGGGCCGTGGGGCGTACCAGACGGTCCGATGGCATGTTTTGGTTCCGTTCGGCTTGCAGGTACGCTGTCTGCATGCCGTTTTTTTGCGGCCTTCCGCAGGCCCGGACTTGGAAAGGAAGACGGTATGACAAACGAATTCAACCGAAAAATTGTGCTGGAGGACGGCAGCGAGTACTACGGATCCGGCTTCGGCGGCGGCGTGCCGCGGGTCTGTGAACTGGTATTCAATACTTCCATGGTCGGTTATCAGGAGATCGTATCCGATCCCTCCTATACCGACCAGATCGTGGTCATGACTTACCCGCTCATCGGAAATTACGGAACCGCAGACGACGACTTTGAAACCAAAACGCCCACCATCGGCGGCCTGATTGTGCGGGAATACAACGATAACCCTTCCAACTTCCGCTATACCAAAACGCTTTCTGAAATCCTTGAAGAAAACCATATCCCGGCCATTGAAGGCCTGGACACCCGGCTCCTGACCCGCTCCATCCGGGATTACGGCAGCCGCAAGGCGCTGATCTGCGACGCGGCGCTTCCGCTTGCGGACGCCCTGAAGCTTTTGCGCGAGACGGAACTGCCTCATGATCAGGTCCGCCGTGTCAGCTGCAAAAAGCGCTGGTATTCCCGAACTTCCAACCGCAAGTACGATGTGGTGGCCGTGGACTGCGGAATCAAGCTGAATATCATCCGGTCGCTGAACGCCCGGGGATGCAATGTGACCGTGGTCCCCTATGATACCCCTGCCGATGTGATCGCGGGCATGAGTCCGGACGGCATTTTCCTTTCCAACGGCCCCGGTGATCCGGAGGATGTCCAGCCTGTGATCCGCCTGGTCCGCCAGCTGCGCGGCAAATACCCCATTTTCGGCATCTGCCTGGGGCATCAAATGATCGCTCTGGCCTGCGGCGCCAGGACTTACAAGCTGAAATTCGGGCACCGCGGCGGCAACCATCCGGTCAAGAACCTGAAAACCGGAAAAATTGAGATCACCAGCCAAAACCATTCCTATGCAGTGGACGCCGACGCCATAGGCGGCACGGGGCTGGAAATCACGCATATCAATCTGCTGGACCATACCGTTGAGGGGCTCGCCTGCCCCTCCGACCGCATCTGCTCGGTCCAGTACCACCCGGAAAGCGCGCCGGGCCCGCAGGACAGCGGCTACCTGTTTGATCAGTTTATCGACATGATGAAGGAGGGCAGATCGCATGCCTAAGAGAACGGACATCCGCAAGGTTATGGTGATCGGCTCCGGCCCCATCGTGATCGGACAGGCCGCCGAGTTCGATTATGCCGGCACGCAGGCATGCCTGGCCCTCAAGGAAGAGGGATTCGAGGTTCTGCTGGCCAACTCCAACCCCGCCACCATTATGACCGACACCTCCATTGCAGACAAGGTATATATGGAACCGCTGACTGCAGAATACGCCGCCCGAATCATCCGTGTGGAACGTCCCGACGCCCTGATTCCCGGGATCGGCGGTCAGACCGGCCTGAACCTGGCCATGGAACTGGAGCGCATGGGAGTGCTGGCGGAATGCGGCGTGGAAATGCTGGGAACTTCCAGCGCATCCATCGCCCGCGCTGAAGACCGGGAGCAGTTCAAAGCGCTCTGCCAGAGTCTGGGAGAGCCGGTCCTTCCCTCCCGGATCGCAAATTCCACAGAGGAGGGCCTGGCCGCCGCCGGGGAAATCGGCTATCCGGTCGTCCTGCGCCCCGCTTTCACGCTGGGCGGCACCGGAGGCGGATTCGCCGACGATGAGGCGGAGTGCCGCGAAATCCTGAAAAACGCCCTGGCGCTTTCCCCGGTGCATCAGGTGCTGGTGGAAAAGAGCATCAAGGGCTACAAGGAGATTGAATATGAGGTCATTCGGGATGCGAACGACACCGCCATCACCATCTGCAACATGGAAAACATCGACCCGGTCGGTATCCATACCGGCGATTCCATTGTGGTTGCGCCCAGCCAGACGCTGACCAACAAGGAGTACCATCTGCTGCGCGACAGCGCCCTGAAGCTGATCCGCGCTCTGAAAATCGAAGGCGGCTGCAACGTCCAGTTCGCGCTGGATCCGGAATCCTTCCGTTACTATCTCATCGAGGTCAATCCCCGGGTATCCCGTTCCTCGGCGCTGGCCTCCAAGGCCAGCGGATACCCCATTGCCCGCGTCTCGGCCAAGATTGCCGTGGGCATGCATCTGGATGAGATCCAGCTCGCCAACACGCCGGCCAGCTTTGAGCCTTCCCTGGACTACGTGGTCACCAAGATGCCGCGCTTCCCCTTTGATAAGTTTTCCGATGCGTCCAATGCGCTCTCCACGCAGATGAAAGCCACCGGCGAGGTCATGGCCATCGGCCGGACGCTGGAGGAAAGCCTTCTGAAGGCCGTCCGTTCCCTGGAAATCGGTGTCAGCCATCTCCATATGCCCAAGTTCGATCACATGAGTCCGCAGCAGCTTCTGGAGTACATCGCCATCGGTACGGACGACCGCCTGTTCGCCATCGCGGAGCTGATCTATCACGGCGTCGACCTGGGGGTCATCTGCAATGTAACCAAAATTGATATGCTGTTTTTGGATAAAATCAAGAACATCATCGACTATGAAAACGCGCTGAAAGAGAATCCTGGAAAGCCGGGCCTGCTTCGCGGAGCCAAGCGCCTGGGCTTTTCCGATTCCTATATCGCCAGGCTGTGGGGGGCCGCGGAGGCGGAGATCCGGGCCCTCCGGAAGGCAGAAGGGATTCTGCCTGTCTATAAAATGATCGACACCTGCGCCGCCGAATTTGACAGCTATGTCCCCTATTTCTACTCCACGTATGAGCAGGAAAACGAGTCCGTCGTTTCCGGCCGGCCGAAGATCGTCGTTCTGGGTTCCGGCCCAATCCGCATCGGCCAGGGCGTGGAGTTCGATTACGCCACCGTACATGCCGTGCAGACCATCAAGGCCAGCGGGTACGAGGCGATCATCCTAAACAACAACCCGGAGACCGTTTCCACCGACTATACCTGCTCAGACAAGCTGTACTTTGAGCCGCTGACCGTGGAAGACGTTATGAATGTCATCGATCTGGAGCAGCCCCTGGGCGTGATTGCGTCTCTGGGCGGCCAGACCGCCATCAATCTGGCGGAGCCGCTGATGAAGCAGGGCGTCAGAATCATCGGCACCGACTTTGCCGCCATCGAAAAGGCGGAAAACCGCGACGCTTTCGAGCGTGTCATGCAGGAACTGCGGATTCCTCAGCCTCAGGGCGAGGCCGTAACCAACATTGAGGACGGCGTCCGGGTGGCAAACCGGATCGGCTATCCGGTTCTGGTGCGCCCCAGCTACGTGCTGGGCGGCCGCGCCATGCAGATTGTCTCCAAGGATCAGGACCTGCGCGCCTACCTTCAGACTGCCGTCGCCGTCAACGAGGATCAGCCTGTCCTGGTGGACAAATATATTGTAGGCAAAGAGCTGGAGGTCGACGCCATCTGCGACGGCACGGACGTGCTGATTCCCGGAGTCATGGAACTGGTGGAACGCACCGGTATCCATTCCGGTGATTCCATCAGCGTCTATCCCACCTTCTCCATTTCCCGGCGGGTCAAGGATACAATCCTGGACTATACCAGGCGGCTGGGCCTGGGAATCGGAATCGTCGGGCTGTACAACATCCAGTTTATCGTGGACAAAGAGGAGCGTGTATACGTCATCGAAGTCAACCCCCGTTCCTCCCGTACCGTCCCTTTCCTGTCCAAGGCCACCGGCATCCCTCTGGCCGACATCGCCACCAAGGTGATCCTGGGCCAGAGCCTGAAACAGCAGGGATACCGGGAACTGTATCCCCGGGAGAAGCAGCGGTATTATGTCAAGGCCCCGGCTTTTTCCTTCTCCAAAATCGCCGGGCTGGACGCCTACCTGTCCCCGGAAATGAAGTCCACCGGCGAAGCCATCGGCTACGACGTCAATCTGAACCGCGCGCTCTACAAGGCTCTGAAGGCTTCCGGCGTGGGGCTCCCGGACCACGGCACCGTGGTGGTCACCGTGGCCGACGAGGATAAAGACGAGTCGCTTCCCCTGGTGCGCCGTTTTTACCGCCTTGGCTACAATATCGCGGCCACGGCCGGTACCGCCGAAACACTGAAGCGCCATGGCATCCGCGTCCGCGTGCTGGGCAAGCTCAGCGAGGGAAGCGACGAAATCCTGCAAACCATCCGCCGGGGCGAAGTCAGTTATATTCTCAACACCCGCGCCATCAATTCCGGCATACATTATCAGGACGGCTTCGCCATCCGGCGCTGTGCCGTGGAAAACAACGTGACCATGTTCACATCTCTGGACACCGTCCGCATGCTGCTGGGCACGCTGGAGGAAATTTCTTTCAGCGTATCCACCATTGATGAGTTCTGACCCGCGCCGCGGCAAAACAGGGAGGGGCTGCAGTTTCCTGCAGCCCCTCCCTGTCCCTTTTTCCGGGCTCCTGCGCCGGAACCGTCCCGGATCAGCCGGAACCCGCTACGCCAGCGCTTCCTCCAGCGCCCGGTACATCACCGCTTTGTCCGGCTTCAGGCCGGTCCACAGTTCGATATTCAGGGCGGCCTGGTTGATCAGCATGCCCGCGCCGGTTGCACAGGGAATTCCGCGGCGGCGCATCTCACGGATCAGAGCGCTTTCTGTGGGATTGGGAATCACATCCTGGACAAACATTTCCCTGGTGATGCTGTCCAAATCAATATTCGGAATTGCGTCCACATCCGGATACAGCCCCACTGAGGTGGCGTTCACCACAACATCCGTATCCGCCGGAACCGCGTAGGGGCCGGTCCAGTCCTCGTAGGCCACATCCGCCTCCGTATTGGTGCGCAGAATCTCCACCAGCGCATCCCCCAGCTTTCTGCCATGGGGGCGGTTGACGATGGTGAGCCTGCCCACGCCCGCCAGCGCCATTTCCACACAGATCGCCCGGGAAGCGCCGCCGGCCCCGAATACCACCACGCGCTTTCCCTTGATGTCCACGCCGCTGGATTCCAGCGACATCATAAACCCTTTTCCATCGGTATTTTCGCCGAACAGGCGGCCGTTGTCATTGACCACCGTATTGACGGCCCCGATCAGGCGCGCACTCTCGGAGATTTCATCCAGATACTGCATGACCTCAATCTTGTGAGGGATTGTACAGTTGATGCCGCGCATTTTGAAAGCCTTCAGGCCGTGGATCGCATGTTCCAGCTGGTCTTTGTCCACATCGATGGTCAGAAAGCGCCAGCGCTCCAGCCCCAGCGCGCGAAATGCCGCATCCTGAATCACCACGCCGGGATTCTCCGCCACCGGCTGGCCGAATACGCCCACCAGATGATCCAAATAGTTCTGCTCTTTCATGTCACGCTTCCTTTCTACTTCGTCATCAGATCCAGAATCACCTGGTCTGTCACGTGCATGCCGCGGCTGGCCACGCAGCCCACAGCGCTGATGGTATCCTCCACAGAGCCCATCACAATGCCCTCCCCGGACTGGAACGCCTGATTGTTCATGGCCAGCTGATGCGCCAGGATGGCGCTCTCCAGGCTGGTTGCGATTTTGGCGGCGCAGGATGGTTTGGCGCCGTCGCAGACGATTCCCGAAGCGGTGGCGATGGAATTTGTCAGCGTCTCTTCAATTTTTTCCAGGCCGCCTCCGGCCATGTACGTCATGGCGCATCCGCTTCCTGTGGCGGCGCACACCACGCCGCAATAGGCGGAAAGCCTCCCGATCCCCGATTTCAAATGAATCGCAATCAGGTTGGAAAGGGCCAGCGCCCGGAGCAGGGTTCCCTCCGCAACGCCGTATTTGCGCGCGTAAATGATCACCGGCAGCGAAGCCGTAGCCCCCTGGTTCCCGCTGCCGGAAACGATGACCACCGGCAGATTGCAGCCGCTCATCCGCGCGTCAGACGCCGCGGCCGCATACGCCTGCAGCAGCTTTCCGTTTTCATAATACAGTTTGCCGACATTGACGCCCCACTGATGTTTCAGGCCTTCCTCGGCAATTCTCAGATTGCATTCTATCTGCCTGCCCAGAATCGGGCGGATATCGTCCAGATCGCAGGTATCTGCAAACTCCACAATATCCCGGACCGTGAGGCAGCTGTGATCTGTGAAGCCATCGTCAGACGCCCCTTCGTCGCGGGCCTGGAAGACACACGCCCCGTCCTTCTCGATCCTGACGATATGGGTGTGCGCGTTCTTCAGCTCCACCCGCACCGTATGCCCTCCCGCACAGGCCTCCACAATCAGGTGCAGCGCCTCGGAGCCCTGCAGCACATGGACCGTACAGAATCCGGCGCGCAGCAGGCGTTCCGTCTGCTCCAGCGCCTCCGCCGGCAGATCCAGCAGGACCTCCAGACTGCGGTCCGCGTTGCCGCCGACCGCTCCCAGGACTGCCGCAGCGTCGACGCCGCGCAGTTCTCCGCCGTTGGGAATGTAAACGCCTTTCGCGTTCTTAATCAGATTTCCGCTGGCATAAACGTCCAGCTTCTCCGGCATGCAGCCCAGCACCTTCCGGGCCGTCGCCGCCGTATACGCGATGGCAATGGGCTCCGTGCATCCGCCGGCCGGTACCAGTTCCTCACGTAAAATCTGCAAAAAGAGTGAATATGCCCGGTCGCTTTTCTTCATCGCTTCAATCCTGCTTCGCCTCACGGAGTTCTGCGCCGACTTCCTCCATAACCTCTTCCCACAGCGCAAATCTGGGCAGAGACCCCAGGCCCCATCCGCAGCCGCCGGACACAATCAGCTTGGGGCCGGCATCCCGGAGCGCCTGCTGAACCTTTGCCTTGACCCGCGCCTTGATCGCCGCGCGGTTGGAGCCGCTGAGATCGGACGGCGATTTGATCATGATCGACAGATCCTTGTAGCTGCCGTTGTCGGAATGATTCAGGCCGCCGATCAGCACCTTGTCCGTCAGCTGCCGCATCTCCTTGAGGGAGTGATGCTCCGGATACTGATCCGCCCAGTTGAACGCCTCCACCGGATAATCCAGGAACCATTCCGAAAGGGCCGCATCCCCGTGGCAGACATGGGCCATATTGAACCACGTCTTATCCCGGACCTTTTCAATATTCTGAATATCGTACTTCTTTCCGTAGGCCTCAAACAGATCCCTGCCCATCAGCCCCGCCATGCCGGCCTGATATCCCAGGAAGAATCCGTCGGCGCCGGCCTTCACAAACTCCTCCATCAGCTGTTCGTTGGTTTCGTTGACGATATCCAGACCGATTTTGGCATATTTCTCGGAATATTTGAAATGGGCGACGATGGTATCCTGGCGGAAGAATCCGCCGGTCATTTCCCCCATCCAGATAAAGGGGCTGAACACTGTGGGCAGGATCGGCACGTCGCCCTGAAAATGATCCGCAATCCGCTTGACCGCTTCAATCTCCCGGGCAAACACGCCGGTCTTCATGCTGGGCACTTTCAGCTTTGCCCACTCGTGCGGATCGTTTACGGCATTGACCTCCACGTTCTGCCAGGTCTCATCCAGAATAAATTCCGCGTCCTTCAGCTTCTGGCCGAACGCCTCCGGAAAATACATGCCGTTCGGCATCACCTTGATGAAATCAAAGTGATATGCGTTCTGGTAGTCGATGGTGGCGCGGGCAAAATCCTTCGCATCCCGATCCACCAGATTCATATGCGGCCCCCAGGCCGCGAACGCAGGACGGTCCAGAATTTTGCCCTCCAGGGCGGCTTTCACGCGTTGTGTGTGGGTAATCATGGCTTTATCCTCCAAAATTTATAATTGTTTTCTCAAAGTCCGCCGAAATACGCCTTACGTACCTCATCGGATGCCAGCAGCCGGTCGGCCCGGTCGCTGAGGACAATGCTGCCCGTTTCCAGCACATAGGCCCGGTCTGAGTGCTTCAGGGCAATTCTCGCATTCTGTTCCACCAGCAGGATTGTCGTCCCCATCTGCCGGATCCGATCCACCATGCCGAAGATTTCATTGATAATCAGCGGCGCCAGCCCCAGCGAAGGCTCGTCCAGCAGCAGCATCCGCGGCTTCCCCATCATGGCCCTGCCGATGGCAAGCATCTGCTGCTCGCCGCCGGACAGGGATCCGGCCAGCTGCCCGCTGCGCTCTTTCAGCTTCGGCAGAAGCGCATAGACTGTCTCCAGGCTCTCCGCGGCCTCCTGCCTGGGGCGCAGATAGGCCCCCATCATCAGGTTATCCTTCACGGAAAAACGCGGGAACACCTGCCGGCCCTCCGGCGACAGGATGATGCCGGCCTGTACCATCTGCTTGGTATCGCGGTTGGTGATCTCCTGCCCGTCAAACAGGATCCTGCCGCTCCGGACCGGTACAAGCCCCATAATGGCTTTCATCGTCGTACTCTTGCCGGCGCCGTTGGCGCCGATGAGTGTGATGACCTCGCCCGGTTCCACCTCCATGTGGATCCCTTTCAGTGCGTGGATGCTCCCGTAATCCACAACCACATTCTCCAGTTTCAGCAGTGCCATCCTACTCATCCTTTCCCAGATATGCTTCGATGACGACGGGATCGGCCCGGACCTGATCCGGCGTCCCCTCCGCGATCAGCGCGCCGTCATTGAGAACATAAAGCCGGTCGCAGATATTCATGACAAACTTCATATCATGCTCAATCAGCAAAATGGTATTGCCCATCTCCCGGAGCCTGTGGACAATATTCATCAATTCCTCGGTTTCCAATTCGTTCATCCCGGCTGCCGGCTCGTCCAGCAGCAGCAGTTTGGGCTCAATCGCCAGCGCACGGCAGATTTCCACCTTCCGCTGATCGCCATACGGCAGGCTGGTTGCCATCTCGAACCGGCTCTCGTAGAGGCCGAACAGCTTCAGAAGCGTCTCTGCCCGGCCGGAAGCTTCCTTCATGGCCCGCTTCGCCGCTCCCGGTATCAGCCGCCGGCGCAGCGGAAGCCTGGTCTTGACATGCATGCCGACCATGACGTTGTCCAGAACCGTCATTTTCTGAAACAGGCGGATATTCTGAAACGTCCGTGCAAACCCGTGCGCCGTTATCCGGTAGGGCCGCCAGCCGGTGATGTCGGCGTCCAGCATGCGGACGCGCCCTTCGGTGGGGCGGTACATTCCGGTGATGCAGTTGAACAGCGTGGTCTTTCCGGCTCCGTTCGGCCCGATGACGCCGATGATTTCCCCTTCGTTAACGTGCATGGTAATGCCCTTGAGCGCATCCAGGCCGCCGAAACGCTGCACCACATTCTCCGTACTCAGGATCTCAGGCACGGCTCCCACCTCCGCTCTTTTGCCTGCGGGCGGACAAGCGCTGCCCAATATACTTGAAGTTCACCGAGCCAAACAGCCCTTCCGGCCGCACCAGCATCAGGATCACCAGCAGCGCGCCGAAAACCAGCTGGCGGTATTCGGAAAAGCCGCGCAGCACTTCCGGCAGCACCGTCAGAACAGTCGCCCCCACAAAACTGCCGAACATATTGCCGAGGCCTCCGAAAATCACCATGACCAGCATGTTGTTGGACACCGCATTGGTAAAGCAGCTGGGATCAATATAGCTGGTGTAAACCGCATAGAACGCGCCGGCCACGCCGGCCAGCATGGAGGCGATGACAATGGCGGACACCTTGTACTTGAACACATTGATTCCCATGGCCCCGGCCGCCAGGTCGTCGTCCCGGACCGCCAGGATGGCATACCCCATGCGGGAATGGATGATCTTCTGCACAATCACCGTGGTCAGAACCAGAAGAACCAGAATGGTATAGTAGTACGCGCTCTGGGATTTGATCTGATACCCGAACACCGACATTTTGGGAATGGCCATAATGCCCAGGGGGCCGTTGGTCAGGGACATCCAGTTGATTTCGATGATCCGGATAATCTGACAGAAGACCATGGTGATAATGGTAAAATAGTATCCTTTCAGGTGCATCACCGGGAGGCTCAGAAGGAGGCCGAACAGCCCCGCCACCACCGCGGCAGCCAGCAGGATCTCCGGCCCGGTCCAGCCCAGATTCTTCGCCAGAATCGCCGCCGTATAGGCGCCGATGCCCCAAAACGCCGCATGGCCGAAGGACATCTGCCCCAGAACGCCGGTCATCAAATTGAGGCTGACGCTGAGCATGCAGTACATCAGGCACAAAATCACAATGCGGATCAGATACTTGGAGGTAAATACCATCGGGAAAGCCAGCGCGGCAATCGAAACCGCGAGCAGCAGCGGGAGCCTGTATTTCACAAGCCGGACACTCAGTTTTTCAATCATAACCGCTCACCTCAAACCTTGTTGATTGCCTTCTTGCCGAACATCCCATTTGGCATAATCAGCAGTACGATGATTAAAACCGTAAAGGAAATCGCATCGCGGTACCCCATGCTGATATAGGCCGAGACCATGGTTTCCACGACCCCCAGTACCAGGCCTCCCACCACTGCGCCGGGCAGCAC
>JAHZEF010000018.1:0-4138 GCA_019422005.1 Clostridiales bacterium | reverse complement strand
TGCCGCCGCAAAGATTTTCGTGCCGATGGAGGAACCCATCGTCGTCTCAATGCTGGAGTAGTACATCGCCACCATGGTGCCTGCAATGCAGGCCAGGAACCCGCTGATGATAAACGTCAGGGAGATCACGCGGTTCGTATCGATCCCCATCAGCTTGGCAGCGTCCTGATTCTGGGCAATCGCCGTCATGGCCTTGCCGATCTTGGTCTTGTAGACAATGATGGACAGCGCGATCATCAGCGTAAAGCCCACCGCCAGAATGATGATCTGCGTCCAGGTAATGATGGCGTCTCCCACATAGATCTTTCCGAAATCCAGGTAGTTGTGAAACGACTTGGAATCCGTCCCGCAGAACACCATAATCGCATTGTCTATCACCATGGACATTCCCAGGGTTGTAATCAGGCCGGACAGCTTCGGCGCGCGCTTTTTGCGCAGCTGGCGCAGGGCAAACCGATCAATGCTGTAGCCCAGCAGCCCGGTCAGAACCACGCTGAGGGCAAAGGCGGCGAAAAACTGAATTCCCGTCCCATAGAGCAGATACGTCACGTAAGCGCCAAACATGTACAGGGAACTGTTGGAAAAATTCGTCAGCTCCAGCACGCCGAAGATCATGGTGAAGCCAATGGCCACCAATGCATAGGTGCTCCCTATGGTAATGCCGTTCACGATTTGCTGTAATAACATTACATCTCCTCCAAATAAAACACTGCAGCATCTGCAACTGTGGAAGCAGATGCTGCAGATTCAATGCGGATAAGTTCGAATCAGTTGACGCTTACAAAGGTGCCGTCCTGAATCTGGAAGACATAAATGCCCTTAACCATTTCCTTCTGGTCATTGTAGCTCATATCAAAGCCGGACAGTCCGGGGTAGTCCCGAATGGCGCCGATCTGGCCGGCGACAGCGGCGGAATCGGTGGTGCCGGCAGACAGCACGCTGTTGAGCACAATGTTCACCGTGTCGTAGCCCTGTGCAGAGAAGCCGTCCGGCGTCTCGCCGTAAGCAGCCTCGTAGGCGTCGATAAAGGCCTGCGTGGTTTCATCCACATTGCCGGATTCCAGGACGGACGGCAGGAAGCAGGGCGTCGAGCTGAGGATATATGCGCCGTCAATCTCCGTGCCGACCAGGCCCAGGAATTCTTCGTTGACGCACATGCCGGGCCCCACCAGCTGCGCATCCAGTTCCAGCTGCTTCGCCTGCAGGAAGACCTGCGCGCAGTCGTTGTAGGATGCGTTTACATACAGGATATCGGGGGACGCCTCCTTGATCTTGGAAAGCACGGCGGAGAAATCCTTGGTTTCGCCGGGAACAAAGCTCTCATATACGCCGACCTCACCGCCCAGGCTCTCCCACTGGTCCTTGAACAGCTGAGATGCCTGAACGCCATGATCGGTGTTCTGATACAGAATCGCCACATTGCCGATCCCGCACAGCTGCTCCGTCGCATTGGCAAACTCCAGAGCCTCCAGGCGCTGGCTCATGGGAATGGGGAACACATATTCTCCCATGTTGGGCAGGTCTGCGTGAGACGCTGCAACGCCCATCAGGATCATACCGTTCTCATCAAATACAGACGCAGTCGCCATGGCGCAGGAAGAGCCGTAGCCGGCCAGCCCCGCAATGACTGTGCTGTCGGAGACAATCTTATTTGCCAGGTTGACCGCCTCGTTGGGGTCGCCCTTATCGTCGTGGAACTCGATGGTGAAGCTGGTGCCGTGGGCTTCATTGAACTGATTCAGCGCCAATTCCGCACCGTCGCGGATTTTGATGCCGTACTGCATGTTGTCACCGGTCAGCGGGCCAAACATGGCAAGCTTTGTCCTGCCGTTGTACGCAATTCCGGATTCATCCTCCGGGCCGGCGCCGTCTCCGGACGGCTCCGAAACGCCGCCGTCGTCCGTCTGGCCGCCGGCATCCGGAGCCTCCTTGGGCGCACATCCCGCAAATACGCTGCACAGCAGAACTGCGGCCAACAGGATCGCCAGTATTTTCTTTCCGTTCATATCCTTTTCCTCCTAAATTTTTACAGTCTCTGCACTGTAAATTACAAATTTTTTCAGAAGCTCTCCCTTCTGATGAGTTCAATCGGCAGGCGGATCGTCTCGTATTCCGCCGCCGCACGTCCCTCCCGGTCAGAGGCCTCGTCCAGGCGTTCCAGCAGCTTCTGCGCCGCCAGCTGCCCCATCTCAAACAGCGGGTGCCGCATAACAGACAGCGGCGGGTTGGTAATCCCGGCCCAGTCGGAATCGCCGAAGCAAAGCAGCGCAATCTGTTCCGGGATCCGGATCCGGTGCTTCAGCAGGCATTGAAAGCATCCCACAGTCATGGCGGGCGAAAGGGAAAGAATCGCCGTCACCCTGCCGTCATGGATCAGCCGGTCCGTGGCCTCGTAGCCGCCCCTGGCAGAGGAATCGCCATTCTGCAGGAACGCCGCTTCAAACGGGATCTGATTGTCTGCCAATGCCTTCTGATATCCTTCCACGCGCTCACGGAGCGCGGAAACGCCTTCCGTACCGTTGACAATGCCAATATTGCGATGCCCTTCCCGGATCATTTGGGTGACTGCAGCATACGTGGCGTTCCGGTTGTCGCCCAAAACCACGTCCCGCCGGCACCCGTCCGCCGCACGGTCGATAAACACGATGGGATACTTCCGCGGCATTTCATCCAGATAGCTGTGATCACCGGGCGCCGGAAACATCAGCAGGCCGTCGATCTGCTGGTAATTGAAGAAATCAAGCTGTTCCTTCTCCCGCTTCAGGTTCTCCCGGGAACAGCCGAACACAATCTGATACCCGCGCCTGGCCAGCACCTGCTCCACCGCATCCAGAATGTCCACAGAAAAGAAGGATGAAATTGCAGGAACCAGCAGGCCGATCCGTTTGGAGCGGTTGTTCCGCAGGCCGCTGGCACTGATATTCGGAACATACCCCAAGCCGGAAGCCGCTTCCAGCACCCGCTGCTTCGTTTCATCCGCCACATAGCGCGTCTCGTTGAACACATGCGATACCGTCGCCGTTGAGACCCCGGCTGCCACCGCCACATCCTTGATCGTCACCGACATATCCTCTCTCCCCCTCCATCCGAACCACAACGTTCGCGCCTCAACTTTTTCGCATTGTAATTCGGACGTAATCGATTACGTAATCGTTTACGTCCATAGTAACAGGATTGAATCCCCTTGTCCAGTCTGAAATACATACAAAATTCCCTCCGGCTTTTTGGCGCATTTCACGATTTTTCGCGGTCATTCCCCGAAGGCCGGGCATACCGCTCCTTAATTTAATCCCGGCGCTTTCCGGAGCACGCCATGCAAAAATTACATCTTGACAGGCGCAGGCTTCTGAGGCAAAACTGAAAACAACAGTCTGTAAACCGAATGGAGGGAATCGATTTGCAACAGATCCGTATCGGCCTCATTGGGGCGGGGATGATTTCCGAAAAGCATCTGGCCGCCTACCGCGACATTCCGGAGGCCCGCGTGACCGCTGTCTGCAGCCGGACGCGGGAATCGGCCGCCCGCTGCGCCGCCGCCTGGGATATTCCGGATATTTATACAGATTTCCGTGCATTGCTGGCGCGGGACGACATCGACGCCGTGGACATCTGCCTGCACAACAATCTGCACGCCCCGGCTGCCATCGAAGCGCTTCGCGCCGGAAAGCACGTATACTGTGAAAAACCGCTGGCGGGCAGTTATGCCGACGGGCTTCAGATGCTGCAGGCCGCCCGGGACTGCGGCAAAACACTCCACATCCAGCTGGGGTTCCTGTACCGGCCCTATGCCCGCGCGGCCAGGCGTCTGGTGGACGGCGGCGCGCTGGGGGAACTCTATCATGCGCGCACCGTTGGATTCCGCCGCCGGAACCGGCCCTACGTCGACGGGTTCGGCAGCGCTGACTTCGTCCGGAAGAAAACGGCGGGAGGCGGCGCACTCTATGATTTCGGCGTCTATCACATCTCCCTGCTCCTGTATCTTCTGGGCATGCCGAAACCCGAGCGCATGAGCGGGCAGCTGTATCAGAAGATTGAGATGGACGCACAGCGCCGGCTCCTCAGCGGCTACGACGTGGAGGAGCTGGGCGTCGGCTTTGTCCGGTTCGGCGGCGGCGTCACCATGGATCTGTTTGAATCG
>JAHZEF010000179.1 GCA_019422005.1 Clostridiales bacterium | reverse complement strand
TGTATGATCTTCTTTTTATTTTCCTAAAGTGTTGCACTTGATAGTATAATTCACCCGGTGAGGAAGACGCGCAGGGGACTTTTGTCCCCTGCGCGTTCCGTTGTCTGTTCTGCCGTCAGGATATGGCGCGGAAAGGGCGGAAACCTGCGCATCCGGCCAGAGGTTTCCCCGGTGTGCCGCCGGGGAATACGCCGCAGCGCGTGCGGTTCAGCGGCAGGATCTGCAGGTGCTGCAGGAATTGGAGGAGCCGCCGGTGGAGCCGCAGGAGGTGCCGCCGACAGAGCCGCAGCCGCAGCCGGTGGACGTACCCCCGACAGAGCCGCATTCACCGTCGCCGCAGGGCGGGAAGAACGAGGCCACCGGGAACTTGATTTTGCTGAACATGTCGCAGGGGCTTTCGTCGGAACTGGAGCCTGTGGCAGAGCAGTCCTTGGTGGGAATGCAGTAGCTGTAGCTCGGAATCCGGAGCTGTGTGTCGCGCTCCATGCGGATAATGGAGAACTGGCCGATGGTTACGTACAGGCGGCGGGCCTCGCCGGAGAGAACCAGATCGCCGTCAAAGCAGCCGCAGATAAAGGGCGGCAGATCCAGGCAGGTGTTGTCATTGCAGCAGCAGTTGCAGACGTCGACAACCTTGCTGGCCAGGATCATGGGGTCAACGACCTCCACAACGGCTTCGGGCTTGCTGCAGCTCATCATCTGCTGCTGATCGCAGCCGCCGATCACGGTCTTGCTGGTGAAAATCTTTGCGCTTCCCTCGCCGCCGCAGAGAATCACGCGCTTGGAGAAGACGGCCAGGCCGCAGATGGTGCAGGGACGGGTGCCGCAGACGATGGCGTCCACGAGAATACGGTAGTAATAAGTAATGTCAACGGTGTAGTGGCCGGTGTTGAACTGCATGGGTTCCACATCGATGGAGACATGCAGCAGCTCGGCGCTGCGGGCTTTCACATTGGTAGCTTGATCCAGGATGGACTGGGAGTCCTGCGTCAGGAAAACGCGCAGATCCTCAATACAGTCTTTGTCGATGCAGGAATCGCAGATCTTTTTGGTGTGGATGCAGATGGCCTCGAATCCACCCAGATTGCTGGCCGCGTCGACTTGGCATTTATCGGACATCGGATTACCTCCTAATTGGATTAAAAGCGAAGCGCTTTCATAACAGTCTATGCAAAACGGCTCGAGTTGTGAAATTGTCGAGACCATGGACAAAGTGAATTGTGTATGGTATGATAGTCCCGTATTGCTGTATCGGTTTTGGAGGGATCCGCGTGAAAGTTGATGTCATGGGCGTCCGGTTTGACAATGTCACGATGGACGAGGCGCTGAAGCGCGCAGAAGAAATCTTATCCCGCGGTGAAGCGTGCTACTGCGTGACGCCGAATCCTGAAATTGTGTACGAAGCCATGCAGGATCCGGCGTTTTGCAGCCTGCTGAACGGGGCAGCGCTGGTTCTTCCCGACGGCGTCGGCGTACTGCTGGGCGCCAGGATCCTGGGGACTCCCTTGAGGGAAAAGGTCACCGGCGTGGATTTTGCGGCGCGGCTGCTGCCCGTCCTGGCATCAAAGGGGAAACGGCTGTATTTGCTGGGCGGCAAGCCGGGCGTGGCGGAACTGGCGGCGCAGAAGATGCGCGAACGCCATCCGGCACTGCAGATCTGCGGCACGGCGGACGGCTATTTCCAGGAGGAGGCGCCTGTGGTGCAGCGGATCCGCGAGGCGGCGCCCGATGTGCTGTTTGTGTGCCTGGGCTCGCCGAAGCAGGAATATTTTATGAAGGCCCACAGAGATGAGCTGGGGGCGGCAATGATGATCGGCCTCGGGGGCTCGCTGGATGCGTTCGCCGGTACTGTGAAGCGTGCGCCGGCCTGGGTCGGGCGGATCGGCATGGAATGGTTTTACCGGCTGGTCAGGGAGCCAAGGCGGTTCAAGCGGATGCTTCGCCTGCCGAAATTTGTATTTGCCGTGCTGGGAAAGCGCATGAGAGGTAAATGACCATGGGGAAACTGATTGTATTGGAAGGCACCGACGGCTCCGGAAAATCCACGCAGCTCCGGATGCTGGCTGAGCGGCTGCAGCGCGACGGGATCGGGTTCCGGAGGCTGCAGTTCCCGCAGTATCAGGAGCCTTCCTCGGCGCTGATCCGCATGTATCTGGGCGGAGAGTTCGGAGAAAACCCCGGGGACGTCAACGCCTATGCCGCTTCTACCTTCTATGCGGTGGACCGGTATGCGTCGTATGTCAAAGACTGGCGGCCGTTTTACCTGCAGGGCGGGCTGGTGCTCTCTGACCGCTATACGACGTCCAACGCCGTTCATCAGGCCGGAAAGGTGCCGGAGGCGGAGCGCAGTGCGTTCCTCCGGTGGCTGTATGATCTGGAGTATGTGAAGATGGGTCTTCCGCAGCCCGACCTGGTGCTCTGGCTGAATATGCCTGTGGAGCATACGCTGCGCCTGCTGCGGGAGCGGGAGGGCCGGAATCGGACCAGCGCGGACATTCACGAAAAGAATGAGGGCTATCTGGAGTGCTGCCACCGGATGGCGGCTGCAGCCGCGGAATTTTATCATTGGACTGCGATTGACTGTGTGTCGGACGGCTGTGTTCGTCCGGCGGAGGATATCGCGGCGGAAATTTATGCGCATATTCAGCGCTGCCTGGAGGAATAAACATATGGTATATCTGATTCTTGGAGACGGATTTGAAGAAATTGAGGCCATTACCCCGGTGGACGTTCTGCGCCGCTGCGGCGCAGAGGTCTGTATGGCCGGTATCGGAGGCCTGCAGATAGTCGGGGCGCACGGCATCCGGATTACGGCCGACTGCACTGTGGAGCAGATTGACCAGAGCAGGCTGGAGATGGTGATTCTGCCGGGCGGCATGGGAGGCGTCGCGTCGATTCAGGCCAGCGAAGCGGCCCTGGAGGCGGTGCGCCGCGCGTATGCGGACGGCAAGTATGTGGCCGCAATTTGCGCAGGGCCTATGGTGCTGGCAGGCCTGGGCATTACCGATGGCAAAAAAGTTACCAGTTATCCCGGCACAGAGGATCGGATGGGATCCGCAGTGTATCAGGACGACTGTGCAGTTGTGAAGGACGGCAGGCTGATCACCAGCCGCGGGCCGGGAACCTCCATGGCGTTTGCGCTGGAGCTGGCCCGCACGTTGTGCGGCGCGTCTGCAGAGCGTACGGCGGAGGATATGCTGATCCGCTGAGAAGGGATAACCCGGCGGGAAATGGAGTGAAATCATGGCAGATGAACATTGGATGGACGCGCTGAACGATGACCCGGATCTGACGCCGTCGGAGACGGACGATGTGGATGCGCTGATTCAGAGCACCCTGCAGGAGCTGGAGCATGCGGACCGGATGATGGGAGATGCGGAAGCGCCGGATCCCGCGGATGTGCCGCCGGAGCCGCAGCCGTTTCAGCCGAAGATTCCGGATATCTATGCGGATCTGACGTTGGAGGAGGAGCCGAATGAAGAGCCGGAACCCCGGCGGAAGCACCGGCTGTCCGCAGGCTGGCGGGTGCTGATCTATGTGGTATCGGTTCTGGCGGCTTCTGTGCTGCTGGCGCTGGTGGGATGGCAGTGCGCCGACGATGTGCTGGCCCTGACCAAGCCGGATCGGGAAGTCAGCATCACCGTGGCGCAGGGGGATACCATCGACGATATTGCACAGACGCTGAAAGAGAACGGCATGATTGAGTATCCGTGGCTGTTCCAATTTTACTGCTGGTTCTCCCATGCGGAAGATCAGATCAAGCCCGGCACGTACGAGCTGAACAACGTATATGACTATCACGCGCTGGTCAGCGGGATGTCCGGCAATACCAACCGGATTGTCCGCACCGTGACCGTCCCGGAGGGATATTCCTGCGATCAGATCTTTTCGCTGCTGGAGGCGGAAGGCGTCTGCCGGGCTGCGGATCTCTACGAGGCTGCCGCCAATACGGAATTTGACTATTCGTTCCTGAGCGGCCTGGAATACGGCGAGGACAACCGGCTGGAGGGATATCTGTTCCCGGATACCTACGATTTTTATTCCGTCAAGTCGGAGGAGGATAACGCCGACCCCAATTGGGCCTGGCCGGATGGGGCGATCGGAGACGACCCGGAGCGGGTACTGAGCAAATTCCTGGACAACTTCGGGCAGAAATTCACAGACGACATGATGGCGCAGATCGATGCGCTCAACGAGACGCTTCGGCAGCGCATGACGGACAAAGGCTTTTCGGAAGCGGAGATTCAGGACAGCCGGATGGATCTCCATAAGGTGGTTACGGTGGCGTCGCTGATTGAAAAGGAAACCGCTTCGGCGGAGGAGTCGGCCACCATCAGCTCTGTCATCTACAACCGGCTCTGCAGCAAGGAGTACCCGCTGCTGGAAATTGACGCGACGGTGCTGTATGCGCTGGGCGAGCACAAGGAGACGCTGACAGCCAGCGACCTGATGGTGGACAGCCCTTACAATACCCGCAAATATCCGGGACTGCCCATCGGCCCCATTGCAAATCCGGGGCTTTCCAGCCTGCAGGCGGCGCTGAATCCGGAGAATACGGAGTATTACTTCTATGCGCTGGATCAGGACGGGACGCATCACTTCTCAGAAACCTATCAGGAGCATACGCAGTTCCTGGAACAGCTGGAGACGGCGCAATGAGGAAGAAGCCGGAACTGCTGGCGCCGGCGGGCGACATGGAACGGCTGCAAATGGCGG
>JAHZEF010000178.1:751-4731 GCA_019422005.1 Clostridiales bacterium | reverse complement strand
AGCTGTTTATTACGGGAAAAGGGCGCTGCAATGTGACCAACGACTGCACGGCGGCGGAGGTTCTGCAGAATGTCCCGCGCAACGGGCGCTTCCTGTACAGCGCCATGAACGCATTTCCGCCGGAGCGGGCCATGGCGTTTTTTGAGGCATTGGGATGCCCGCTGAAAACAGAGCGCGGCGGCAGAGTGTTTCCCTGCTCCGACCGCAGCGCCTCTGTGATCGACGCGCTGCGGGGATGGCTGCGGAAAACAGGCGTCCGTGTGGAAATGGCAGACGTCAGGGAACTTCTGACGGCCGGCGGCGCTGTGCGGGGCGTTCGCACCGGCAATGGGGATTGGGCGGCGGAGCGTGTTATCCTCTGTACCGGCGGCTGTTCCTATCCGCTGACCGGCTCCACCGGCGACGGGTACCGGATGGCGGCGGCGGCAGGACATACCATTGTGGAGCCGCGGGGATCCCTGGTGCCGCTGGAGGCGGAGGGGGACGACTGCAGGCAGATGACGGGTCTTTCGCTCCGGAATGTGGCGGTTCGGCTGCTGGATGCGGCCGGGAAACTGGTGTATGAAGATTTTGGGGAGCTGCTGTTTACCCATTTTGGCCTGTCCGGCCCCACGATTTTGTCTGCCAGCGCCCATCTGCGGCCGGGAGCACGATATGTGGCCGACATTGACCTGAAGCCGGCGCTGGATGAGAAGAAGCTGGATGAGAGGATCCTGCGGGACTTTGAAAAGTATCAAAACCGGGAGTTTGAAAACGCTCTGTCCGACCTGCTGCCGCGGACGATGATTCCGGTAGTGGTGCGCCGGTCGGGGATCGATCCGGCCGCCAGAGTTCACTCGGTGACGCGGGAGCAGCGGCGGACGCTGGCAGGGCTCTGCAAGCATTTCCTGGTGCCGGTGACGGGGCTGCGCCCGGTGGAGGAGGCCATTGTCACAGCCGGCGGCGTCAAAACGTCGGAGGTAAACCCGAAGACCATGGAATCCAAGTGCCTGCGCGGCCTTTACCTGGCGGGGGAGCTGCTGGATGTGGACGCCTATACCGGCGGCTTTAATCTGCAGATTGCCTGGGCGACGGGGTATGCGGCAGGATGCGCCGCGGCGCGTCCGTAAACTTACAGTCTTACAGTATGGGAGAGAAGCAGTATGAGCAGTCGATTTTACTCCGTCGCCATTGACGGCCCGGCCGGCGCCGGGAAGAGCACCATGGCCCGCCGTGCAGCAAAGGATTTGGGGTTTGTCTATGTGGACACCGGCGCGATTTACCGGACGGTTGGGTATCATATGGATTTCTATGGGATCGGCCCCCGGGATACCGACGGCGTCACCCGCCTGATCGGCGATGTGAATATTGAGATTCGCTACGACGGCCAGGGGGTTCAGCATATGATCCTGAACGGCCGCGATGTGACGGATGAAATCCGTACGCCCGAAATGTCGGAAATTGCGTCGGCAATTTCGGCGCAGAAGGTGGTGCGGGATTATCTGCTGGAAATGCAGCGGGAGCTGGCGCGGAAGCACCATGTAATTATGGATGGCCGGGATATCGGCACAGTGGTGCTGCCGAAGGCGGATGTAAAAATCTTTCTGACGGCGTCGCCGGAGATCCGGGCGCGCAGGCGCTTTGAAGAACTGCGGGCCAGGGGGGAGACGGCGTCCTTTGAAAAGGTGCTGGACGATCTGAAAAAGCGTGATGAGCGGGACAGCACCAGAAAGCTGGCGCCGCTTCGCCCGGCGAAGGATGCGGTGCTGCTGGATACGTCGGAGCTGGATGTGGAGCAGTCTGCCGCTGCGATTGAGTCCATTGTGAAGGAGAAGCTGGGCATCGCATGAAAATGAACCGATTTTGGTACCGCTTCCTGTATTCCATAGTCCGCGCAGGCATGTTTTTCTGGCACCCGGTTTTCCGGGTGGAAGGCCGTGAGAGGATTCCGGAAGGGCCCTGCGTGATCTGCAGCAATCATGTGGGAATGGCGGATCCCATCTGGACGATATTTGCGCTGCGGCAGCCGCGCTTTTTCCGGATTATGGCCAAAGACCAGCTGATGCATCTGCCGGTGCTCCGGCATCTGTTCCGCTGGATCGGCATGATCGGCGTGAAACGGGGGGAGGGCGACATTGCGGCAGTGAAAACGGCGCTGAAGGCGCTGAAAGACGGGGAGAAGCTGCTGATTTACCCGGAGGGGACCCGGGTGCGGGAGACGCGCCCGGAGGCGAAGACCGGAGCGGTCATGCTGGCCCAGAGAGCCGGCTGCCCGCTTCTGCCGCTTTATATGCAGCGCCGCCGCCATCCGTTTTCGGCGCTGCATGCGGTGATTGGTGAACCGGTCTGGGTACAGACGGCCGGGACGCGGCCCACCGCAGAGGAACTGCGCCGCCAGACCGACGCCTTGATGGACGGGATCTACGCCATGGGGGAGGGGCTGGAATGCAGGTGATGCTGGCCAAAACCGCCGGGTTCTGTTTCGGCGTGGATCGGGCCGTGTCCATGGTGGAGCAGGCCGTCCGGGACGGCCGCCGTGCCGTTACGCTGGGGCCGATCATTCACAACCGGCATGTGGTGGCCCGCTTTGAGCAGCTGGGCGTCCGGGAGGTGGATGATCCGCTTCAGATCGAGGACGGCTGCACGGTGATTATCCGGAGCCACGGGGTGGGCCGGGCGGCATATGAGCAGCTGCAGGCCAGAGGGCTGACGATCCTGGATGCGACATGCCCCTTTGTCAAGCGGATCCACAACATTGTGCAGGATGCGGAAGCGCGCGGCCGCCGGGCGGTGATCATCGGCACCAGGACGCACCCGGAGGTGGAGGCCATTGCCGGGTGGTGCCGGCAGCCTCTGGTTTTTGAAGACGCGGCGGAACTGACGGCATGGCTGGAGGAAGCGCCGGGGAACCGGCAGATCCCGATTTCCATGGTCAGCCAGACCACAAGCACCCAGGCAATCTGGAAAAGCTGTTGTAAAATCGTAAAAAAAGTGTGTACAAATTCAGAAATATTTGATACAATATGTGGAGCGACGGAAAAACGGCAGAAGGAAGCCATAGCCCTTGCAGGGCTGTGCGATGCGATGGTCATTGTCGGTGATGCAATGAGCTCCAATACGAAGCGCCTTGCGATGATTTGCAGAGAGTACTGCAAGAGGGTGTCCCTGGTGGACAGTGCCGATGAATTGGACACAATGCTTTTCTCTGGTGTGCAGTCCGTTGGCATCACTGCCGGGGCGTCTACGCCGGCGTGGATAATAAAGGAGGTCAACAACCAAATGAGCGATGAAATTCGGATCGAAAACGCTGCGATGGAGGAGAACTTTGCCGAGCTGCTCGAGCAATCCATCAAAACTTTAAATACAGGAGAGAAAGTCACCGGTGTTGTAACGTCCATCACGCCCACTGAGGTTTATGTGGATCTGGGTACGAAGCATGCCGGCTACATCCCTTACAGCGAGATCAGCGGTGATCCCACTGTCAAGGCGGAGGATCTGTTCCAGGTTGGCGATGAGATCGAGGTCTATGTGGTTCGCGTCAACGACATGGAGGGGACTGTGATGCTTTCCAAGAAGCGTCTGGACTCGGTCAAGAGCTGGGACGATATTGAGAAAGCCTGTGAAGAAAAGACTGTTGTGGAAGGCCTGATTACAGAAGAGAACAAGGGCGGCCTGGTTGCCAATGTCAAGGGCGTGCGCGTATTCATTCCGGCTTCGCAGACCGGAATCCCCAAGGGCGGTGAGCTGGGCCAGCTGCTGAAGCAGACGGTTCAGATGAAGATTACCGAGGTCAACCGTGCACGCCGCAGGGTGGTCGGTTCGATCCGCGCCGTTACCGCCGAAGCCCGCAAGGCTGCGGCAGAAAAGATCTGGAGCGAAATTGAAGTCGGCAAGAAGTATCAGGGCGTTGTCAAGAGCCTGACTTCCTATGGCGCATTTGTGGATATCGGCGGCGTGGACGGCATGGTTCATGTGTCCGAGCTCAGTTGGAGCCGCATCAA
>JAHZEF010000178.1:0-741 GCA_019422005.1 Clostridiales bacterium | reverse complement strand
CTTTATGAGCCAGTTCCAGATTGGCGACGTGGCGAAGGTTCAGGTTGTAAAGCTGATGACCTTCGGCGCTTTTGCGGAGATCATCCCCGGTGTGGACGGCCTGATCCATATTTCCCAGATTGCCGACCGCCGGATCGGCAAGCCGGAGGACGTGCTGTCCGAGGGACAGGTGGTCGATGCGAAGATTATCGACATTGACGCTGAGAACAAGAGAATTTCCCTGTCCATCCGTGCGCTTCTGGTTCCTGCAGAGGACAATGACGATGCAGAAGCCGGCTCAGACGACGCTGAGTAAGCTCCCAAGGAATCAACAGGCTGCCGATGGCAGCCTGTTTTTTTATCCATTGCCTGCGGTACGGGCAAAGGAACCGTCTGTCTGCTGCGCAGGCCGGCGGGGCCGGGAAGTGCCGCGCATGCTGTTTTCAAAAGGAGGATGCCAGATGGAGATTGTACCGCTGTATGAGCACCCGGAACTGGCCGGTCAGGTTACAGCGCTGCTGGAGGCAGAGTTTGGAACCCCGATGGGGAAGCACTTTTATCCGGAGCTGGTGGAGCATTCCCAAACGCCCAACGGGCTGCCGCTGACGATGGTTGCCGTGGAAGACGGCCGGCTTCAGGGGACGGTGGGCGTCTGGAGAACTGATATGCTGTCCCGCCAGGATTTGACGCCGTGGCTGGCTTGCCTGGTGGTGAGGCCTGAACTGCGCAGCAGGGGGATCGGCAGGGCGCTGCAGGAGGCCG
>JAHZEF010000177.1 GCA_019422005.1 Clostridiales bacterium | reverse complement strand
GGCTGGGCCATCGCGCCTGACAACCATGAGGGGATACGCGTCAATCTCGACCGCAGCCACGGCGGCGGCTGGTTCCTGCTGCGGATGAGCCTGCATGACCCGCTGATGCCGCTGAACATCGAATCGGATCAGGCGGGCGGCGTCCGGCAGATCGCCGCGGAGCTCTACGAATACCTGCGCGGCTTCCGGGACCTGGATACGGATAAGCTGAAGGAATTTCTGGCCTGACGCTGCTTCCGCTGAACCACGCGCATAAGCGTCCCGAACCACAGAGAGGCCGCCGGCTGTTTCGGATCCCAATCCGGAACAGCCGGCGGTGTGACAACCGCCCGGGCGGGAGGCAGCACGCTGCCTCCCGCCCGGCTCTTTTCAGGATCCCGCTTTTTCTACAAAAGCAGGCCCGGTTCCTGCAGCACCGCACGCAGCGCAGCCCCCTGTGCTGCCGGCCTCCATTCGCTCCGGCCGGACGGCGCCAGGGCGGGCCGGCCGTCCACAAGGCCGACCCACATGTCGTCACAAAACCCGGACAGCAGCAGCGCCGTCTCCTCAATCCTCCAGAGCCGGGCGCCATCCGCCCGCCGCCCCCAAACGGCCCCGTACACGCGCCCCGTTTCCGGGCGGCCCTCACAACCGAATTCCGGCAGATCCACCCGGTCCAGATAGGCCAGCGGCACAAACATCCGGCCTCCGGCCGGAAACGGTTCCCAGCTTATTTCCCTGTCCTGCTTCATATATTTTTCAGATGCCGGACATCCAGCGCGCATTCGTCATACTGCTCCAGATAATCCAGCAGTTCCGAAGCGCTGTCAAACACGCCGTACAGCTTCAGGCAGGCCGCTTTCATGAATCCCTCATCCACCGTGGTCCGCAGCATCCGGATCATATTGTCATAGTACCCTTCCACATTCAGCACCGCGATCGGCTTGTTGTGCCGCCCCAGCTGCTTCAGCGTCAGGATTTCAAAAAACTCTTCAAATGTGCCGATGCCCCCGGGCGTCATCACAAAGGCCTCGGAACGATCCTCCATGATCTGTTTCCGCTGGCGCATGGTATCCGTATAGAGAAACTCGGAGCATCCTTCGTACAATACGCCGTCCACCTGAAAAAACGACGGTGCAACGCCCAGGCTGCGGCCGCCGGCAGAAGCGACGCCGCGGACCACCGCCCCCATCAGGCCCTGCGCGCCGCCGCCGAACACCAGGCCGTGCCCGCGCCGGGCCATCTGGCGTCCCAGCTCTTCCACCGCTTCCACATAGGCCGAACGAATTTCATTGGAGGACGCGCCGTAAACACAAATCTGCATATTCCGCTCCTTTCAATCCAAAACCAAATGCATATGCGCCGGCGCGTCATACCATTTGACCGTATGCCCCGCACCGTGATCGCAGAAAACCGAATCAGCCGGATTCTCTGTGTCCCGTTCCCGGTCGTAACCCAGGCGCCGGACAACCTCTTCGGTATTGACGCACGGCTCATAGCCGTCCGGTTCCAGGCGGAGCGTGCCGCGTCCCCGCGTCAGGGATGCAAAGCCGCGGCTGTACGGCAGCATGGCTGCCACCGGGCAGCGCCCGGTCAGCCGTACCCGCTCCCCCAGGGGATCCGGCGGGGCGCAGACGCCGTGCAGCTGCGCCAGATCTGCCAGGATTCTCCCTGCAATCTCCGGCGGGACCTCCATAACAAAGCGGTAGTACGGTTCCAGGAGCACATTGTCCGCATGGAAGAGGGCCTGCCGGATCGCCCGATAGACCGCCTGCCGGAAATCTCCGCCCTCCGTATGCTTTTCATGGGCCCGCCCGGCCAGCAGAACCACGCGCACATCGGTCAGCGCCATCCCGGTCAGCGCGCCGGCATGCCGGCGCTCCAAAACATGCGTCCGGATCAGGCGCTGCCAGCTTCCTGCCAGAACGTCGGTGGGGCAGCGGGAGTCAAAGGTCACGCCGCTGCCGCGGGGCCCAGGCTCCAGCAGCAGATGGACCTCGGCATAGTGCCGCAGGGGCTCAAAGTGGCCGCAGCCGCGGACCGGCGCCGCAATCGTCTCCCGGTATACCACCTGACATTCCCCAAACGAAACCGGCAGGCCAAACCGCTCCTGAACCGTCTGCTGCAGAATTTCCAGCTGCACATCGCCCATTACGGCAACCTGCAGCTGCTGCAGCACCTCATTCCAGCAGACCGACAAAGCCGGTTCCTCGTCTTCCAGCTGCCGGAAGCATTCCAGGAGCCGCTGCGGCAGCGTCTCCGGGCCGCCGTGAACCTCTGCCAGCAGAGGCGGCGCGGCCGTCTCCGACTGCTCATACAGCGTCTCGCCCGCCCGGTCGCCCGCCCGAATGGCCCGCAGTCCTGTCAGGGCAGCCAGTTCCCCGGCCGATGCGCTTGAGAGGGGCGTCCATTTTTCTCCGAGATAGCGGCGCAGTTCGTTCACCTTCTCCCCGTGGAGCATCTGCCGCGGCCGCAGCGTTCCGGAAAGGACCTTTCCATAGACTACGCGGCCGCCCTGCCGATCATGACGGATCTGATACGCCAAAACTTCCAGCGGGCCGTCTGCATTGTACTCTGTACGGCACAGCAAATCCAGCCCCTCCAGCAGCGCCTCCACGCCTTCCCCCGTCAGGGCGCTTCCGCCGAACACCGGAAACAGCTTCCGCTTCGCGACGGCGTCCGCCAGAAATTCCCAGGCCTCTCCGTCGGTCAGCGTCCCGTCCAGGCAGGCTTCCAGCGCCGCGTCGTCCGTCATGGCAATCTGCTCCCGCACCGCCTCGTTCATTCCGCGTCGCAGGTCGCAGAACGGCCCGTCCAATCGCTGCTCCAGCTGCCGGAACACGGCGTCCGGCTCCGCCCCGGGGCAGTCGCTCTTGTTGAGAAAACAGACGGCCGGCAGGCCGCGCTCCTGCAGCAGCCGCCAGATCCGCTCAGTTCCCACCTCCACGCCGTCGGCCGCGCTGACCACAAGAATCGACAGATCCATGGCCGCCAGACAGCGTTCCATTTCCGGTGAAAAATCCGCATGCCCCGGCGTGTCCAGCAGAAAGTATTGATTTTCTCCATGGCGGAACTGCGCCTGGGCGGAAAATACGGTAATTCCCCGCCGGCGTTCCACCGGCGCAAAATCCAGGCAGGCGTCTCCGCGATCCACCCGTCCGCAGGCCCGCAGCACGCCGCAGCGATAGAGCATCTGCTCGGAAAGCGTCGTTTTCCCTGCGTCCACATGGGCCAGAATCCCCAGCGTAACGTTCATAAGCATCCTCTCACTGCAGCACGATCTCGCATCCCCGGGCCAGATCCTCAGTCCTCAGGCACGACCAATCCATCTCCGGCCCCGGAACCGGCGCCCCTTCCGGCGCTTTCGGCGCGCACAGCCGCTTTTCATACCATGCGACGCCGTGCCAGCTTCCCAGCTTGAAGCCGCAGTCCGGCAGCCAGGCGGTCTGGACGTATCCCAGCGCTTCGTGAAAACGGCGGCTGTCCTGGTTCTCACTGGTCACCAGGCCATAGATGAGCTGATACCCCTGAAGCGCCGCCATCCGCTCCAGCAGGCTGTAAAACCGGCGCCCCAGGCCCCGCCGCCGTGCCTCCGGCCGCAGATATACCGAAAGGTCCGCAGCCCACTGATACGCTGCCCGCGCAAAGGCACGGTCCAGATAAGCGTATCCCAGGAGCCTGCCGTCCTCTTCGCCCACCAGCCAGGGGCAGCGGGAAGTCACTTCCCGGAACCGGGCAAGGAACGCCTCCAGCGGCGGCACATCGTATTCAAAGGTGACGGACGTGTGTTCGATATACGGCCGGTAAATTTCCAGGATCTCCGGCACGTCCGATTCCGCAGCCATTCGAATTTTCAAGCAGATTCCCTCCTTTTCCGGTCTGAAAAGCACGGCGGCATCCGGGCCGTATTGCCAATCCGCGCCGCCCGCCTGCCGGCCGCCTATAAAAAAATAGTATTATGTTTTTCAGCAGTGCAACGAGCAAAACGCCCTAACCGCACATAAATGCTTGATTTTTCGGTAGATACAACTGCAACTTCAAACTCCCTTAAGAGCCTTTTGACGCTTTTTGCCGCCCTAACTCAATAAGGTAATAAAACGATATAGACCAGATATAAGAAAAACCATACTATGCGAGGGCAAAAGCACTCGCTGCTTTCGCTCTCTTATCTGCCACGTCAGCAGGAACAGACGCACTTGTCAACAAAGGCACATTTATGCGCCATTTATCTCGGCCGTTGACGAGGCGGCTGGTTCTGCTAATTAATACGAACATACGAAAATGATAGAAAAAATCATATGCAGGCGATATAATGCAAGCATATAAATTTCGATTGTTAGGTGGAATGGATTGATGAATAAGCAACAAATATATGATTATTTAAGACAAGAAAATATTTGGCATGAGATAACAGAACACGAAGCAGTTTATAATATGGCTGAACTTTCAAATATTGACATACCTTATCCTGAATATGATGCGAAAAATCTCTTTGTTCGTGATGATAAGAAAAGGAATTATTATCTTATTACCGTTAAAGGAGATAAACGAGTAGATCTGAAAGAGTTTCGTAAAAACAACAACACAAGAGCATTATCTTTTGCATCGGCAGATGATTTAATGGATATTATGGGATTAATACCTGGAGCAGTAACACCTCTTGGGTTGTTGAATGATTCTGAATGTAAGGTGACACTATTTTTAGATAATGATTTTATGAATGATTCGGATTTGATAGGTGTTCACCCAAATGATAACACTGCAACAGTTTGGCTTAAAGCAAAAGACTT
>JAHZEF010000176.1:576-4827 GCA_019422005.1 Clostridiales bacterium | reverse complement strand
ATGCTCATCAGGGCCACCGAATGATCGGAGGTATCCAGGCGCGCGATCATAATGGTGTCAGTCCTGGTGCCGTCGTCGTCAGTGCCCAGCAGCAGAATATTGTAATACCCTTCCACGTGGCTGCCCGGCGCATCAAACTGCACCTGCACCTCGTTCCCGTCGTCGTCCTGATAGACAAACGGCTCCCGGTCCGTTTCCCGGTCTCCGCCGGAAGCAGAGCCTGAAGAAGGCTTTTGAATATCCGGCGGGCGAACCAGCGCCTTGTAGACGCCGACAACCACGCCGGCCAGCACCACAAGCGCGGCCAGCAGCAAAAGAAGGCCGCGCTGTAATCCGGTCAGACGGCGCTTCTTTCCGGATCCTGCGCCGGTAACAGCTTTACGCTTCGGCTTCCCGGAGGATTTGGCCGGATCGGCGCCCTGCCTGGGCGCCGTACGCCCTCCGGTGTGATGCGAATTCCGCTTGCCGCCAAAAAGTTTCATGCTTTGGTCCTTTCACCCAGTAGAAAATCCCGCGCCTCCACGGTATAACGGTCCAGAGCCTTTCCTTCGCTTTTCAGCAGCGCAATCGACATTTCAAAGCCGCACAGCAATGCAGCGTCCAGATCCCGCATTGCCAGTTCGCGCAGCGTCTCCACACCTTCAAAATCCCGGTTTGGCTCCATGTAATCTGCAAGATAAAGAATTTTTTCCAGCACAGACATCTGCGCTTTTCCCGTAGTATGCCAATAAATCGCTTCGTAAACAGCGTCGCATTCGCCGAAAATATGCCGCGCCGCCGCCGCCCCTGTCCTGGAATGCAGGAGCTTGTAATGCTGCCGTTCAAATGCGTTAGTCATAATACCATATTTTTCGCACAATAGCAACTGCGCCGTTTTCCCCAGCGCTTTGGTAACGTCATGCAGAATCCCGGCCCGCGCCGCCAGCGCTTCATCCGCTCCCCACCGGCGCGCCAGGCGGGCCGCCGTTTCACAGCAGCCGATCACATGCGGTACCCGTTTGGGATCATGCAGCGACAGGCTGGCGCGCTTCAGGTCTTCAAACCGCAGCCCCTTCAGGTTTTCCCCCGCGCCGTACAGCGAATGTTCCCGAATGAAGGACAGCACCGCAGGTTCCAGATAAGTCTCTGCGCACTGGAAGCGGAGCATCCTGCGCACCTCTGTGGAGGACATTTCCAGAAAGCGGTTCTCCAGAATCACAACCTGCGCCTGATAGGTACGCCGGATCCGCTCGGCCTGCTCCTGGAGCTGCCGGCAGGCCGGCATGGGATCCTCCGATCTGTGCGCCGTCACAATCGTGACGTACCGGCAGATTTCCTCCGGCTGGTACCACTGGTCAAAAGACCGGAACATATCGGTTCCCATCAGCAGGAACAAGCTGTCGCCCGGATACCGGGCATGCAGAGCGCGGACGGTATCCACAGTATAGCTGGGGCCCTCCCGCCGCAGCTCCTGATCGTCCACTTCCACCTTCGGCAGGCCGGCAGCCGCCAAGCGGAGCATCTGCAGCCGCAGCTGCGGCCCCGGCGAACCGGCCGCCAGCGCCTTGTGCGGCGGAACTGCAGCCGGCACCAGAAGAACACGATCCAAATCCAGGGCGCGTATCATCTCCTGCACCGCCAGAGAATGCCCCGCATGGGGTGGATTGAAAGTTCCGCCGTACACACCGATTTTACCCATCCTGCACGCCCCCGATTCTTTCCAGTTTATTTCCGGCGGTCAATCGCCGCCTGAATTGCCGCCTGTCTGAAATACTCGTTGCGCTTTTCACGCGCCTCCCGTGCCTGTCTCCGCCGGGCCTGGACGCCCGCGCGGACCGGATTCGCCTTTTTGGCCTTCCCGGCTTTCGCCGCCGCCCTTCTGGCCGCCTCCAGCTTTGCAGACGGCCGATAGATCACAAACTTGGATCCTACGGTCTGTATGCCGTCGGCGCCGGTGGACGCGCAGATCGCGTCAGACGCCTCCCGGGCGCTCAGCATGGCGCTCTCCAGGACGCGCCCCTTGACCAGTTCCCTGGCTTCCAGCACCTTCTCAGCTTCCGCAATCACCTGCTCCGTCACGCCGCCCTTTCCCACCATCAGGACGGTATCCAAAGCGTTTGCCTGGGCCCGCAGCTCTGCGCGCCGTTTACTTGTCAGCATGAAAATACTCCTTTTTTAACAGTTTTGAAAACGAACGCAGCGCCGCGGCCCTGTGTGAAATCCGGTTTTTCTCCTCCGCCGTCATTTCGGAAAAAGTTTTCCCCGTTTCCGGCACCAGGAACACAGGGTCATAGCCGAATCCGCCGGTTCCGCGCGGTTCCCGCGTAATGCGCCCCTCGCATACGCCCCGCGCCGAAATCGTCCTGCCGTCCGGAAAGCAGCAGGTGATCACGCTGACAAAGCGCGCTGTCCGGTTTTCTTCCGGCACATCGGCCATTTTCTCCAGCAAATATGCCGTTCTGGCCTCATCGCTGTCCAGATTTCCAAAGCGCGCTGAATATACCCCGGGCGCGCCGCCCAGTGCGTCTGCAACCAATCCGCTGTCATCGGCAATCGCCGGCAGGCCGCAGGCCCGCATGACGGCCTCCGCCTTCAGGCGCGAGTTTTCTTCAAATGTGGTTCCGGTTTCTTCCACATCCAGATCAATCCCCACCTCCGACTCCAGCAAAACCCGGACGTTCATGGCGCCCAGAATCGCCTGCATCTCCCGCAGCTTCCCCTGATTTTTACTCGCTAAAACCAGTTTCATCTCAAGTCACCCAACAGCTGCCGCTGCAGCGCGCAGAGCTCGGCGTTCCCTTTCCGGCACAATTCTACCAGCGTGCGCTGTTCCTCCAGAGTAAACGGCCTTGCCTCCCCGGTTCCCTGCAGTTCAATGATCCTGCCGTCCGCCGTCATGATGCAGTTCAGATCCACCATGGCGGTGGAATCCTCTTCATAGCAAAGATCCAGAATCGGCTCATCGTTCACAATCCCGGCCGACACACCGGATACAAACGCCTGAAGCGGCATCCCGTCCAGCTGGCCGGCGTTCAGAAGCGCCCGGCAGGCCAGCGCCAATGCGACAAACCCACCGGTTACAGAGGCAGTGCGCGTGCCGCCGTCCCCCTGCAGGACGTCACAGTCCACCGTAATGGTCCGCTCGCCCAGCAGTTCCAGATCGGCGGCGCTGCGCAGCGCCCGCCCCACCAGGCGCTGGATCTCCGCACTGCGGGGGGACAGCTTCAGCCTGCTGACATCCCGCTTGGAGCGCTCCCGGTTTGCACGGGGCAGCATGGAATACTCCGCCGTAATCCATCCGCCGGAAACCACATGGGGCGGCACGCGCTCTTCCACAGAAGCGCAGCAGAGCACCATGGTGTTTCCCATTTCAATCAGGCAGCTGCCCTCTGCAAACCTGGAAAACCCGGGCGTCAGCTTCACCGGCCGCAATTCGTCGTTTTTTCTGCCGTCAATTCTCATCCTGCCCGCCCCCTTCAAATCAGCGCATCCACAAACGCTCTCGCCTGAAACGCCATCAGATCATCCATCTGCTCGCCGACGCCGACAAATTTCACCGGTATCTGCAGGGTATCCGCCACGGCGATGACAATTCCGCCTTTCGCAGTGCCGTCCAGCTTGGTCAGAACCATGCCGGTCACGCCCGCAATCTCCTTGAACTGCTTCGCCTGAATCAGGCCGTTCTGGCCCGTCGTCCCATCCAGCACCAGCAGCACCTCTTTATCCGCATCCGGCAGTTCCCGGTCGATAATCCGCGCAATCTTTCCCAATTCGTTCATCAGATTCTGTTTGTTGTGCAGCCGTCCCGCCGTGTCGCAGAGAATGATATCGCTGCCGCGGGCACGGGCCGCCGAGATGGCGTCATATACCACAGACGCCGGATCCGCCCCCTCATCCTGCCGGATCAGGTCCACACCACTGCGGCCGGCCCAGATTTCCAGCTGATCCGCCGCCGCCGCGCGGAAGGTATCGGCGGCGCAAAGCAGCACCTTTTTCCCCTCCGCACGCAGCAGGTTCGCCAGTTTCCCGATCATGGTCGTCTTTCCCACGCCGTTTACGCCGATCACCAATACGACCGACGGTTTGGTGGATGCCCGGAGTCCGGTATCGCCCACATCCAGCATTTCCGCCAGAATGTCCTTCAGCGCACTGCGGACCTCCTCGGCATCTTTGAGGCGGTTCTCCCGGACGCGCTGCCGCAGGCGTTCCACGGCCTTGACCGAAGTTTCCACTCCCAAATCCGCCAGAATCAGGCTCTCCTCCAGTTCCTCG
>JAHZEF010000176.1:0-566 GCA_019422005.1 Clostridiales bacterium | reverse complement strand
ACCGGAGAAAATACCGCCCAGAGAAGACTCCATCGCTTTCCGCGTTTTCGTCAGTCCGCTTTTGATTTTTTCAAAAAATCCCATGTTATCCGTTCCTTTTTATTGAATTCCCAGCTGTTGTTCCATCTGGCCCAGATCAATATGCAGGATTTTGGAAATCCCCTGCTCCTGCATGGTGACGCCGTAAAGCACGTCGGCCGCTTCCATGGTGCCGCGCCGGTGCGTAATTACGATGAACTGCGTCTTCCCGCAGAGATTGCGCAGATAGGATGCAAACCGATGGACATTGTTATCGTCCAGCGCCGCATCAATTTCGTCCAGCAGGCAAAACGGCGTAGGCCGTACCCGCAGGATTGCAAAATACAACGCAATGGCAACAAACGCCTTTTCCCCGCCGGACAGGAGCGTAATCGTCTTAACCTGTTTTCCGGGCGGCTGGACCCGGATTTCGATACCGCAGCCCAACGGATCGTCCGGATCATCCAGTTCCAGGGACGCCTTCCCGCCGCCGAACATCTCCACAAAAGTCTTCCCGAAATATTCGTTGATCCGACCGAACTCCCGCA
>JAHZEF010000175.1:2409-4836 GCA_019422005.1 Clostridiales bacterium | reverse complement strand
GTTTCCCTTGGCCGCCGCCTTCCTGGGGGGGCGGGCGGTGATCATCATTGCGATTTCCCCCGGGCTTCGGGAGTCGCTGCATAAGAAATTTTTCCTTTGAGGCGGGCAGGGGGCGCAGCGGAGGTCCGAAAAAACGGGGATCGTTCCGCCGGAGTAACGGAGAGGCCGCCGCCGGCGGCCCCCTTGCAGAACCCCCCGGCGCCTGAAAAGCGCCGGGGGGTTGCGCGCCGGCCCCGGCTTCCCGGATCGGCAGACACAGGGTATGCGCCCGGCGGCTGGCAGTCCGCCGGGCGCATACCCTGTTGAAGAAAAGAGAGGGAGGTAAGTGAAAAAGGGGTAATCTATGTAACAACACGCTGCCGGCGTCCCGTCGGAGTTTCTGCGGGTCAGCGTGGAGTTGTTTTGCTTTGATGTCCTCAGTATAAATGCTGTTTTTGAATGGAATATGAACGATTCCTGAACAAGTTTTAAATTTCCAGGGATTCCCCGGGGAAGTGCGGAAACGGCTGGCGGCCTTTCCGGCCGCTCCCGGACAGCCGGAAAGGCGGCGGCGCTTGCAATCGGGCCCGCAGCCGGCTATGATGATAGAGAAAACCGGCGCCCGGCCGTCGGGCCGGACGCCGCACTGTGGGAGGCGCTGCAGATGATTGTATATCCGGAGACCCACCAGGGCGTTTTTTTGGCGCGGCCGAACCGGTTCCTGGCCAGAGTGCTGCTGGAGGGGGAGGAACAGCTGTGCCATGTCAGGAACACCGGCCGCTGCCGGGAGCTTCTGATCCCGGGAACGCCGGTCTGGTGCTGCCGCCATCAGGATCCGGGGAGAAAGACCCAATGGTCGCTGATTACGGTACAGAAGGGAGAACGGCTGGTAAACCTGGACTCCCAGGTTCCCAACCGACTGGCGGCGCAGTGGGTTCGGGAAGGCGGCCTGGGGACGCCTCCGGCCGGGCTGCAGGCGGAGAGGACATTCGGGGATTCCCGGTTCGACCTGGCATTTCAGCTGGAGGGCCGGCGCTGCTTTCTCGAAGTCAAGGGCGTGACGCTGGAACGGGACGGAACGGCATGCTTTCCGGATGCGCCCACGGCGCGCGGGGCCAAGCATCTGCGGGGGCTGAAGCAGGCCGCGCAGATGGGGTACGGCGCCTATGTGCTCTTCGTCTGCCAGATGGGCGGGATCACGCGGCTGGAGCCGAACTGGGATGCGGATCCGCTGTTTTCCGGCGAATTATCCCGCGCCGCTGCGGCCGGCGTGAACGTGCTGGCGGTGGAATGCAGCGTGGAGCGGGATGCCATTGCGGTAACGGGACGTGTGCCGGTGCGGCTCCGTCAGGGATGAAGCAGCGGTTCCAGCGCGTTGGCGACGGCGGCAAAGCCGGAAAGGCCCAGCGTTTCACCGCGGACGGCCGGCGGCAGCCCGCAGCCTGCCAGCACGTCGGCCAGCTGCTGCTTGCCAATGCCGGAGAAGCCTGCGGCCAGGCCGTTGAGCAGCGTCTTGCGCCGTTGGGCAAAGCTGGCTTTCACCACGCGGAAAAACAGCCCTTCATCGGCTATGGTACAGGGCGGCGCGGCGCGCAGCTTCAGCCCGAGCACGGAAGAAGTCACTTTGGGCTGCGGAATGAAGCAGGAGGGCGGTACGTCGAACAGGATCCCGGGCTCTGCGTAGTACTGGCAGAAGACGCTGAACGCGCCGTAGCTGGCGCTGCCGGGAGAAGCGCAGATCCGCTGCGCGACTTCTTTCTGCACCATGACCGTCACAGCTTCAAAGCAGCGGCTTTCCAAAAGCGCAGCCAGCACCGGCGTTGTGATGTAATAGGGGAGATTGGCGCAGGCCATGGGCCGAAGGCCGGCAAACGTGCTGCGTACCAGCGCGGGAATGTCCTGCCTGAGGATGTCCCCGAAGGAAACGGTCAGGTTTTCATGGCCGGACATGGTTTCTGCCAGCACGGGGCGGAGGCTTTCGTCCACCTCAACGGCCAGCACCCGGCCGGCGCGGAGGCAGAGCTGTTCCGTCAGCGGGCCGATGCCGGGACCGACTTCCAGCACGCCGCAGCTTTTGTCGATCCCCGCGGCCTCTGCGATTTCCCGCGGGACCCAGCTCTGCGTCAGAAAATTCTGCCCCTTTGCCTTGGAAAACCGAAAACCGTGCCGGGCCAGCAGCGCTTTGATTTCATGGATGTCGCATAAATTCATAACAGGAAGCCACCTTTTCGGTTGAACTGGAGCGGAACGGCTTTCAGAAGGCCGGTCCCTGCGCCTGTGGGCTTATAGAATATCACAGGAACGGCATCAATTGCAATCCCGGGAAACGCCAGACGCCGGAAGGGCCGGGGCGTGGAGCCCTGCCCGGACAGCGCCGCGGGAAAGGCGCTGCGGCGAACGGCCGGCCCGGAAAAGGCCCGCCCGCTGTTCCGGCGGCGCGGCCGGCAG
>JAHZEF010000175.1:1879-2399 GCA_019422005.1 Clostridiales bacterium | reverse complement strand
TCGTCACGGGACGGTATCCGAACTGACTGCATTCGTCCCAGGTGCTGAAGTAGAGATCCACCTTGTTGCCCTTGATGAGGCCTCCGGTGTCTTCTGCAATGCAGTAGCCATAGACATACTGGCCGTCCTGGGATACGACATAGAGCCTGGAGCCCAGTGGGATCACCTTGGGATCCACCGCCACCTTGCCCACCTCGGCGACCGTGCCGGAAGCCGTATGGCCGACGTAGCCGGGACAGTTGTAGGCTGTGGCCTTTCCGTCGATGACGCGGGAATATTCCAGCACCTCGCCGCCGGCGGTGACAATCGCGCTGCCCTCCGCATCTGTGGGCATGGCGGCGGTTTCGGCACCGCGGATGACGACACGGTCCCTGCTGGGGGTGACGACGGTTTCCGAGACGACCTCCCGGGAAACCTCGCGCCCGTTTTCATAGACAATTCTGGCGGTGACGGTGGAAAGGCCGTCGGCTCCCTCGTCCAGAACCGTTTCCTGGCCGGGCTGCAGCACCGTGTTCAGGAA
>JAHZEF010000175.1:0-1869 GCA_019422005.1 Clostridiales bacterium | reverse complement strand
GCTCTTCCGGCGGAAGGGCTTGCTGATAGGTAATCGTCTCCGTTTCGACATGGGTCACCAGAATCGTCATGCCGTTTCGGGTAGCCGCGGAGAGCGGATGGGAAACGCGGTCGTTCCGGCCGACATGGATGCCGAGCGCTGCCAGAACCTCTCCGACGGTTTCGCCGTATGTAGCGATTGTGTATGGCTCCCCGCCGTCGCAGACGGTGATTACCTGACGGCGATTGATGGTAAGACTGAAATGATCGCCATTTTCCTGTGTGGTATACGTATCTGAATGGCCGAGCCGTACGCCCGCTTCATACAGCACCTCCTGCGGGTTGCGGCTGAAGGTGGTATGCACGATGACGTCGCCGCCGTCGGTAATCACATAGGTCCCGCGGGCTGCGACCGGCAGCATAAAGGCGACGGCGGTAATGGTCAGCATGATCGCAATGGCGATGATGCGCTGCCAGCGGGAATAGTGCGAAGAAAACGGCCGGACTGCCTTGCTGTGTTTGCGCATTTCAGAATACCTCCTTTCACATGTGATGGTTGATTTTGTATAAAATACAAGTGTTTACAAATGGTTACATATTGTAAACATATGCGTAACAGGTATGTATTATAACTATTTTTTTATTTTTGTCAAGTTTTGACCAAAATCGACACGATTTCAGAACAAAATGGTTGTTTATGTAAACAGAGGGAATACCAACACTTGGGGTTATTCCCAGGTATATGGCAATGTATACTGTATGATCCGGGAGAAAAATTACAAAATAGTTAACATAATGGAATTTTTCTCCGGGCGCCGCCGAAGGGCGCTTCTGAAGGCTTTGGAAGGAGCGCGGAGGGGCTGCTGTTTTTCGTCACGGGAATTGACATTTGCGGGGAGTTATGCTATGGTAATGAAGTCAAAATGGCGAAGACGAAGACGGGCGCCGGTGCGGCGGCTCAGAGAGGGGCCTCAACAGCTGAGAGGGGCCCTGCAGATGCTGCCGGCGTCTTACCCCTTCCGAGCCGTCCCGCTGAAGCGATGCAGTAGGCGGGAACGGGCCCGCCCGTTACAGCGGCCAATGAGCGGCGTCCCGTGGGGCGCAAGCAGGGTGGAACCGTGGAATGCTGAATGTATCCCACCCCTGATTCTTTCAGGGGTGGGGTATTTTGTTTCCCGCCCCGCAGCCGTAAAAAGGAGGACCAAAGCAATGTCGGAAGAAAATTTGTATACGTTTGAAAATGAGCAGTATCGCAAGACCTATTGGCATACCTGTTCCCATGTGATGGCCCAGGCGGTCAAGCGTCTGTGGCCGGAGACCAAACTGGCCATCGGGCCGGCCATCGACAACGGCTTTTATTATGACCTGGATTCCAAGGAGGCGTTTACGCCGGAGGATCTGGAGAAGATCGAAGCGGAGATGCGGAAGATCTGTAAGGAGAAGCTGAAGCTGGAACGCTTTGAACTGCCCCGGGAAGAGGCGATCCGGTTCATGGAAGAGCGGGATGAGCCGTATAAGGTGGAGCTGATTCATGATCTACCGGAGGACGCGGTCATTTCCTTTTACCGGCAGGGCGAATTTACCGATTTGTGCGCCGGCCCCCACCTGGATTCCACCGGCCGCATCAAGGGCAACGCTGTCAAGCTGACGGCCTGCAATGCCGCTTACTGGCGGGGTGACTCCAGCCGTCAGACGCTTCAGAGAATCTATGGCGTGGCGTTTCCCAGGAAAGAGGAGCTGGACGCCTATCTGGCCAGGATTGAGGAGGCCAAGAAGCGCGATCACCGGAAGCTGGGCAGGGAACTGGGCCTGTTTATGCTGACGGAGGAGGGGCCCGGGTTCCCGTTCTTCCTGCCCAAGGGCATGGTGCTGCGCAATACGCTGCTGGATT
>JAHZEF010000174.1:4549-4855 GCA_019422005.1 Clostridiales bacterium | reverse complement strand
TCGAACCTACGGATGCCAGAGTCAAAGTCTGGTGCCTTACCACTTGGCGACATCCCAATGTGTAAGAAGCTTTGCGGTAACATCCTGTGGGGGTACATGCCATAAAAGAAAAAAGAAAATGGGGTGGGTGAAGGGATTCGAACCCTCGACCTCCAGAGCCACAATCTGGCGCGCTAACCAACTGCGCCACACCCACCATATTCAAAAATCCCATCATTCCGCCGGGATTCGGCCGGAACCCGCCCTGCAAAATGGCACGCCAGGAGGGACTCGAACCCCCGACCTACTGCTTAGAAGGCAGTTGCT
>JAHZEF010000174.1:0-4396 GCA_019422005.1 Clostridiales bacterium | reverse complement strand
GGAGCGGGTGATGGGAATCGAACCCACGCGACCAGCTTGGAAGGCTGGGATTCTGCCATTGAACTACACCCGCAAATGGTCAATGCTGCGACAGAAAAACCGCAAGCGGCCTTGTCAGCCATAAAATGATATCATAGGATGGCCACTGTGTCAAGGGCAAATTCCTGCCCGCAGGCCGCTTTTTGCGGAAATCCGCGTCGTTCCGCCCGGTTACCGGCGCTTTACCCGGCGGCGCATCCGGAACAGGACAAGCAGGTCTGCAGCCAGAAACACCACCGCGCCGGCCAGAATGATCCACCAGAGCGTATCCTGCCGCGTCTGTGCGGCGGGCGGCTCCGCCTGTGCGCCGTCCTCCTGCGGGGGCGGGCCTTCCGGCGCGGGCAGTTCCGGCACAGGGTCCTGCGCCGGCTGCTCCGGCTGCACGCTGTCCTCCGCAGGCTCCTGCGGCGCCGGCTCCGCTTCCGGCTCCTGCTCCGCGGCGGCCGCCTGGGCCTGCTCATACTGCCAGACGCTGTATTCCGTCAGCAGCTGGCAGGCGCGCGCCACGACCTCTTCCCCGCCGGGCGCATTGGCGGTATAGACCGCCAGAAGAAACGGCTGGGGCGTGAAAACAATGCCGACGTCGTTGACCGCAGTAACGCCCTTGTCGTCGTCCACGTAATACCCGTATTTGTGCGCCACCTCATAGCCGTCCAGATAGCGGGCGAAATACTGCCCCGGCTGCGCCTGCTTCATATATCCGATCATCTCGTCAAACTGGTCCCGGCGCTCATAGAGATAACGCAGCGCATCGAGCATCATGGCGGTGCAGTAATTGTTGTCCGCGTAGTAGGCGGACGTGATCTGGCTGTCCTCCATGGTAAAATATTTGCGCATCAGCTCTTTATAGGTGCGGAAGCTGCCCAGATTGTACAGCATGGCGATGGAGACGTCATTGTTGGACCAGACGAGGCTCTGGTAATGCGCGTCGGCCAGGCGCATGCCGCCGACCAGGCTGTCCGGCGAAAGCTGGCCGCTCTGCTCCAGCTCATAGTAATAAAGGTTCAGCGGCAGCTTGAACGTGCTGGCAGCCACCATGAAGCAGCCGTCGTTGTAGCGGTACTCCTCCCCGGTGACGGTATCGTAATAGCAGAGGGAAAAGTTCTGCTCATTCAGTCCGTAATCGCTCCGGAACTGCTCCATCACCTCCTCCAGCGTCCGGCCGGAAAAGTCAGACTGAGCCGCGGCGGGAAGCGGCAGGCACAGAAGCAGCGACAGCAGCGCCGCGGCTGCCAAAAGACGGCGAACGATGTTCACGGTACACCTCCCAGCGTTTTCTTCATGGTAGCGGAAAAATATGAACATTTTATGAACGGGCGGCCGGGCGGTTTTGGCCGGAAGCCCTTGCAGGAACCGCCGGCACTGTTGTATAATATGCGGAGACCGGTCGGAAGGGGGCGCCGCCGTGGAACCGGAACTTTATGAGAAGCGCGGATATCTGCTGGAGGATTTCCGGCTGTTCCATCTGCGGGATACCGCCATGGCGCCGGTGGACTGGCATTATCACGCCTTCCACAAGATCATTTTTTTCCTGTCCGGCCAGGCCGCCTATGATATTGAAGGCCAGCGCTACCGTCTCGAGCCGGGGGATATCCTGCTGGTGGGCCGGGGGAGCATCCATCGTCCGGAAGTGGCGGAGGGAGTCCCCTACGAGCGGGCCATCCTCTACATCTCGCCTGCGTTCCTGCGGGCGCAGAGCGGGCCGGCGTGCGATCTGGAGGCCTGCTTCGCCATGGCGCGGCAGGAGTTCCGGTTCGCCCTGCGGCCGGCGGCGCGGGACAACCGGCTGCCGCAGATTCTTTCGGCGCTGGAGCGGGCGCTGGAAAGCGGCGGCTTCGGCGCCGAGCTGCTCTGCCGCTCCCTGTTTCTGCAGCTGCTGATTGAGGTCAGCCGCGGGCTGCTGGAGCACGGGCTGGCCTACGTGACCAATGCGGTGTTCGATGAGAAAACTGTGGCGATTCTGCAGTACCTCAACGCCCATCTGACCGAGCCCATCGCCATAGACGATCTGGCGGCAAAGTTCTATATCAGCAAGTATTATATGATGCGGCGCTTCCGGGCGGAGACGGGCTACACCATCCACAGCTATCTGGTGGGCAAGCGCCTGCTGCTGGCCCGGGAGCGGATTGCAGCCGGCATGAGCGTAACGGACGCCTGCTACCAAAGCGGATTTCAGGACTATTCCACGTTTTCCAGGGCTTACAAAAAGCAGTTCGGCCAAACGCCCCGGCAGACAGAATGAGAAAGGATCAGGGAGAACAGAGCATGACCGATTTTTCCAATGTGCTGCTGGCCAGCGACTACGACCGCACCATGACCGGGTTCGACGGGGAGGTCCCCGCGGCCAACCTGGCGGCAGTGGACGAGTTTCTGGCCCTGGGCGGCGCGTTTACCATTGCCACGGGCCGTTCGAAGCCCATGTTTGCCGAACCGCTGCGGAAGCTGCGGGTCAATGCGCCGGTCATTCTGGCCAACGGCGCGGCGGTCTGGGAGCCGGAGGGCGACCGCGTCACAGTGCTGCACTCGCTGTCCGGCGAGGCGCTGGCGGCAATCCGGGAGATCCGCCGGCAGTTTCCCGGGCTGCGCCTGGAGCTGCAGGGGCTGCGGGCGCACCGCTGCTTCGGGCGGGACGCCCTGCGCGACGCATATCTGGAGCGGTATGGAATCGAAGCATGCTACGACGGCTGGGAGGATCTGAACGACACCATCCTGACCGCATCCTTTTATGCGCCGTTCCGCTCCGTGGGCCACAGCCGGACAGAGGAAACCTCCGAGGCGGAGGAGCGCCCCTTTGCCGAGATGGCACGGCTGGTGGAAACGCAGTACGCGCCGCTGCTGGAGCCGGTGCGCTCCATGCCGCGGATGATCGAACTGCTGCCGCGGGGCTGCGGCAAGGGGCGCACGGCCCGCTGGCTGGCCGGGCGGCTGGGCCGGAAGGTGCTGTACTGCGCCGGCGACGCGCCCAACGACCTGCCCATGCTGACGGAGGCAGACGAGGCGTTCATCCCCTCCACAGCGGATCCCGGCGTGACAGGGCTGGGCTTTACGGAAGCGGCCTCCTGCGACGCAGGGACCGTCGCCTCCATTGTAGCGCTGCTGAAGCAGCGCCGGGAAGGGGGAGGCTGAGATGCTGCGCTCCATTGTGACGCTTGTGGGCATTTTCCTGCTGAGCTGGCTGGGCGTCGGCTGCGGCCTTGTCTATCTCTGGAACATCGTACGCTTCCAGCGGCCCTTTTCCAGAACGCTGGTGCAGGAAGGCGTGTACGACCAGAAGACGCACCGCCGCTGCCTGCGCACCGCCTGGATCGGCGGGCTGACCACGCTGCTGGCCTCTGCGGGGCTGACGGCCTTTCTGGATCTCCGAGCGGGCCTGATGGGGCTGGTGATGACAGTGTCGGGGATCCTGATGGGGTTATTCCGCAGCCGTCACATGCTGCTGCAGCCGGTCAACAACGTCTGCCGCTATCTGCGGACGCATCTGGTGTATATGGACCGGAAAAAGGCCGCTGCGTTTTTAAAGCGGGAGTACGGCCTGGATTTATACCGGCTGGCTCAGAGGGAATGAGCGCGCGGCAGGCCGTGCATACCGGAAGCGCCGCTCTGCGGAAGCCGCCTTTCGCGGTGGGGCCCCGCGCTTCCCTTCTGAAACAGGCGGCAGACACTCATGTGTCTGCCGCCTGTTTCCCCGTTTTCCAATTGCCGTGCCCGGCCGTGCGGCCGCGGGCTCCCGGAACATCACTGCGCCTTTTTCAGCTCCTGGATCTGTTCGCCCTGGAACCGGACGACCGCCTCAACCACCGAAACCCGTTCCTCCAGCGCCTCCTGTGCCTCCGGATCCGGAAGCCGCGCCGCAATGGCCTCGTGCCCTTCGGACAGAAGCTGGATTTCACGGGAGATCTTGGACTCCAGAATCACCCTGACACCGTTGACCCCGTCCTGAAGCGCGCCCACCTCGGCCTGCAGGCCGTTCACCTCGCCGTGGAGCGTATCCAGTTCCGCATGGACTTCCTCCTTGAACGCGCCCAGTTCGGCCTTCACGCCGCTGACCTCATCCCGGAGCGTGCCCACCTCGGCCTTCACGCCGCTGACCTCGTCCCGGAGCGTGCCCACTTCGGCCTTCAGGCCGTTCACCTCGCCGTGGAGCGTATCCAATTCCGCGTGGACTTCCTCCTTGAACGCGCCCAGCTCGGCCTTCACGCCGCTGACCTCGTCCCGGAGCGTGCCCACTTCGGCCTTCAGGCCGTTCACCTCGCCGTGGAGCGTATCCAATTCCGCGTGGACTTCCTCCTTGAACGCGCCCAGCTCGGCCTTCACGCCGCTGACCTCGTCCCGGAGCGTGCCCACTTCGGCCTTCAGG
>JAHZEF010000173.1:2006-4923 GCA_019422005.1 Clostridiales bacterium | reverse complement strand
CGGCCCATGGTCGCAAACCGCCCGCCGTCCAGCTGCACCATGGGCCGCAGCTCCGGCGGGATCACCGGCAGCACATCCATGATCATCCAGGTGGGATCATTGTGGGACATCCGGAATGCTTCCACAACCTCCAGCCGCTTGATAATGCGCAGCTTTTTCTGCCCGGAGGCGTTCTTCAGCTCCGCACGCAGCTGCTCTGAAAGCTGCTCCAGATCCAGCTGCGCCAGCAGCTCCTTAACCGCTTCGGCGCCCATCCCCGCCTTGAAATCATCCTCATATTTCTCGCGCATGTCGCGGTACTCTTTTTCGCTGAGGATCTGATTCCTGGTCAGCGGGCAGTCGCCGGGATCGGTGACGATATAAGAGGCGAAATACAGGACCTTTTCCAGGATTCTCGGGCTGATGTCCAGCAGCAGCCCCATTCTCGAAGGAATGCCCTTGAAATACCAGATATGGGACGCAGGGGCAGCCAGCTCAATATGGCCCATACGCTCGCGGCGCACCTTGCTCTTGGTAACTTCCACGCCGCAGCGGTCGCAGATCTTCCCTTTGTAGCGGATCTTCTTGTATTTTCCGCAGTGGCACTCCCAGTCCTTGGTCGGGCCGAAAATTTTCTCGCAGAACAGGCCCTCACGCTCGGGCTTCAGCGTCCGGTAGTTGATGGTTTCCGGCTTTTTCACCTCGCCATAGGACCATTCGCGGATCTGTTCCGGTGAAGCAATACCGATTTTAATGGCATCAAACGTTGCGTAGCTCATCGTATCACTCCTCCTTAAAGTTCTTCTTCGTCGCCGAAGTCAATGGCCTCGTCGTCAAAATCGTCGTCAGAATCGTCCGACACCTCGTCGTCCGCATCGTCCTGATCCTGCAGCCCGGCCGCCGTCTGGGCTGCGCCCAGCGCCTCTTCCGCGTCCGCGACCTCATAGCCCGCGCCGACGGCCTCGCCCTCGTCCGCCACATAGGTCTCGTGGCCGCCGTATACCATATCGTCGTCCTCGTCGTCCCGCAGTTCAATCTCGTTGCCCTCCACGTCCAGAACGCGGACGTCCAGGCAGAGGGACTGCAGTTCCTTTACCAGGACCTTGAAGGATTCCGGCACGCCGGGCTTGGGCACATTGTGGCCCTTGACAATCGCCTCATACGTCTTGACACGGCCCGTGACGTCGTCAGACTTGACAGTCAGGATTTCCTGCAGGGTGTAAGCAGCGCCGTAAGCCTCCAGCGCCCAGACTTCCATCTCTCCGAAGCGCTGGCCGCCGAACTGGGCCTTTCCGCCCAAGGGCTGCTGCGTCACCAGGGAGTAAGGCCCTGTGGAACGCGCGTGAATCTTGTCATCCACCAGATGGTGCAGCTTCAGGAAGTACACGTAGCCGACGGTCACGCGATTGTCAAAAGGCTCGCCGGTACGTCCGTCATACAGAACGCTTTTGCCGTCGCGGGGCAGGCCGGCCATCTCCAGCGTGTTAAGGATGTCCTCTTCGGACGCGCCGTCGAAGATCGGCGTGGAAATTTTCCAGCCCAGCGTTTTGGCAGCGTAGCCCAGATGAACCTCCAGCACCTGCCCGATGTTCATACGGGAGGGCACGCCCAGCGGGTTCAGCACGATATCCAGAGGCGTCCCATCCGGCAGGAACGGCATATCCTCTTCCGGAAGGACGCGGGAAACAACGCCCTTGTTGCCGTGGCGGCCGGCCATCTTGTCGCCGACGGAGATCTTGCGCTTCTGCGCAATGTAGACCCGCACCACTTTGTTGACGCCCGGGGAAAGCTCGTCTCCGTTCTCCCGCGTGAACACCTTGACGTCCACAATGATGCCGCTTTCGCCGTGGGGAACCTTCAGGGAGGAGTCCCGGACCTCGCGGGCCTTTTCGCCGAAGATCGCCCGCAGCAGGCGTTCCTCCGCCGTCAGCTCGGTTTCGCCCTTGGGCGTCACTTTGCCCACCAGATAATCGCCGGAAGTAACCTCGGCGCCGATACGGATGACACCGTTTTCATCCAGATCCTTCAGCGCATCCTCGCCCACATTGGGAATATCGCGGGTGATCTCTTCCGGCCCCAGCTTGGTATCACGGGACTCGGTTTCATACTCTTCAATATGAATGGAGGTGAAAACGTCCTCCCGGACCAGCCGCTCGTTGAGCAGGATGGCGTCCTCATAGTTGTAGCCTTCCCAGGTCATAAAGCCGATGAGCACATTTTTGCCCAGCGCGATTTCCCCCTGGGAGCAGGCCGGGCCGTCTGCAATCACCTGCTCCGGCTCCACCCGGTCGCCGACCGCAACGATCGGGCGCTGATTGACACAGGTCCCCTGGTTGGAACGCGCAAACTTGGTGAGCATATGGTTCCGTACGCTGCCGCTGTCATACCGGACCGTGATTTCATCTGCCGAAACCTTGGTCACGACGCCGGCCCCTTCCGCCTTGATGCAGACCTCGGAATCGACGGCGCACTTGTGCTCGATGCCGGTGGCGACAATCGGCGCCTCCGTCACCATCAGGGGCACCGCCTGGCGCTGCATATTGGCGCCCATCAGCGCGCGGTTGGCGTCGTCGTTCTGCAGGAACGGAATAAACGCCGTTGCAACGGAAGTCATCATCTTCGGAGACACGTCGACATAGTCGATCATCTCGCGGTCCACTGCAATAATCTCATCGCGGTGACGGCAGGTCACGCGCTGATTGAGCAGACAGCCGTTTTCATCCACCGGCTCTGCGGCCTGCGCAATATAAAAGTCGTCTTCCACGTCCGCCGTCATATACTCCACCGTATCGGTCAGCCGGCAGGTCCCCTTTTCCACCTTGCGGAACGGCGCCTCAATGAAGCCGTATTCGTTGATTTTGGCAAAGGTGGACAAATAGTTGATGAGACCGATGTTGGGGCCTTCCGGCGTTTCAATGGGGCACATACGGCCGTAATG
>JAHZEF010000173.1:0-1996 GCA_019422005.1 Clostridiales bacterium | reverse complement strand
AGTGAACGTCGCGGACGTCGAAGGAGGCGCGCTCCCGGCTCAGGCCGCCGGGGCCCAGCGCGGACAGGCGGCGCTTATGCGTCAGTTCCGCCAGCGGGTTGTTCTGATCCATAAACTGGCTCAGCGGCGAGGAACCGAAAAATTCCTTGATGACTGCCGTCACCGGCCTGATATTGATCAGGCTCTGGGGGGTAACGGCATCCATATCCTGAATGGTCATGCGCTCGCGGATCACACGCTCCAGGCGGGTAAAGCCCACGCGGAACTGGTTCTGCAGCAACTCGCCCACGCAGCGCAGGCGGCGGTTGCCCAGGTGGTCGATATCGTCCGTCGTGCCGATGCCGTAAACAACGCAGTTCAGATAGTTGATGGACGCCAGAATATCGTCCTTGGTGATATGGTTGGGAATCAGATCCACGCGGCGCTCTTCCAGAGCCTCCGCCCAGCCGCCGGCCGGTACCGTCTGCAGCATTTCCCGCAGGACCGCGAAGCACACCTTTTCCTTAATACCGTATTCCGCAGGATCGAAATCCACAAACTGCTTCATATCGACCATACCGTTGGGAAATACCTTCACCCGCGTGCCGTCGACGGTGATCACCGCTTCGTTGACGCCCCTGGCGGAAATCAGATGCGCCTTCTCGCGGCTCAGGACCTCGCCGGGCATTGCCAGGATTTCACCCGTCATGGGGTCGGCGATGGGCTCGGCGACCTCCTGGCCGGAAATACGGTTCCAGATGTCCATTTTTTTATTAAACTTGTAACGCCCCACCTTGGACACGTCATAGCGGCGGGGGTCAAAAAACAGCGCGTCCAGATATGCGGCGGCATTTTCCACCGTGGGCGGCTCGCCGGGACGCAGCTTGCGGTAAATCTCCAGCAGGGATTCTTCCTTGGTCCGGCAGGTATCCTTTTCCAGCGTGGCCAGGATCCGGGTATCCTCCCCGAACAGCTCCTTGATCTGTCCGTCGGTCTCCACGCCCAGGGCGCGGATCAGGCAGGTAATGGGAATTTTGCGGTTTTTATCAATGCGGACATAGAACACATCGTTGGCGTCGGTCTCGTATTCCAGCCAGGCGCCGCGGTAAGGGATCACGGTGGCGGTATAGCTGTGGATGTCCGTTTTATCCACCGTATCGCCGTAATACATGCCGGGGCTGCGGACGATCTGGGAAACGATTACGCGCTCTGCACCGTTGATCACAAAGGTGCCGCCGTTTGTCATCAGCGGGAAATCACCCATGAAGATTTCCTGCTCCTTGATCTCGTCGGTCTCCTTATTGTGCAGGCGGACCCGGATTTTGATCGGCTTTGCGTAGGTGGCGTCGCGCTCCTTGCACTCCTCCACCGTATATTTCGGCTTTTCATCCATACTATAATCCAGGAAGGACAGTTCCAGATTTCCGGTATAGTCAGTAATGGTATCCACATCCCGGAACACCTCCCGGAGCCCCTCCCGGAGGAACCACTCATAAGAGTCTTTCTGAATCCTCAAAAGGTTGGGAATTTCCAGGATTTCATCATGCTTGGAGTAGCTTTTACGCAGAGTTTTGCCAAAGTATACGTCCCTGACCATCTCCATTATGAATCATCACAGCCTTTCTTTCGGCGCAAAGCCGGTATAATTTTCAAACCCATTCTCAATACGCCCGGATCAGTTGATAATATTATTGCAATACCGTCTTGATTCCGCCCTTGCGCTGTGGTATACTGGGACAGTAAACAGGGGAGAATGTCGTATGGCGATATTCGGGCAGTATGGATAATTATTGTAACATCTTTCCTCCCTGTTGTCAACATACTCTTCAAAGAAAAACAGGCGCTTTCGGCGCCTGTTTTGTTTTTCTGCGAATCCCCGTCGGTTCAGCCTCCCGCCTTCGCCCCCGGTTCCGGCAGGATGCGTAAAAACAGCCGCATGGCGGCTGTTTTTTATTTCCGGGCGGTGAATTATACTATCAAGTGCAACACTTTAGGAAAATAAAAAGAAGTTCATACA
>JAHZEF010000172.1:2390-4927 GCA_019422005.1 Clostridiales bacterium | reverse complement strand
TTCCAAATCACAACCGCTCCGCCGGATTGTGATTTGGTGGGAAAACGGCTTTCAATGCATAGCTGCCGCCTGGGCATACGCCGGAACAAACGACATACCGTTTGCTCCGGCTTTTTTTCAAAAGTCGGAGCGCACGCATTCTGTTGCTCCTCCTTTCCAAATCACAACCGCTCCGCCGGATTGTGATTTGGTGGGAAAACGGCTTTCAATGCATAGCTGCCGCCTGGGCGTACGCCGGAACAAACGACATACCGTTTGCCCCGGCTTTTTTCAAAAGTCAGAGCGCACGCATTCTGCTGCTCCCCCTACGTGCAGATTGCTCCGCGGGGCCGGATCGGAAGCCGGGGCGGCCCCGCCTCCGGTATCCCTTTGCCGCAGCAATCTGGTGGGAAGGACAGAGATCCGCGTTCCGGCCGCCATCCGAAGAGCAGCTGCAATCCGTCCTGCGCGGAGCTCCTTTCCGGACGACGCAGCGGCCGCCGCCTCCCGGCTGTTCATCAGCCTCGGCTCACGGAAACAGAGCTTTCCGGCAGAACAGCCGCCGCATACTTTTCTGACCAGCCGTCTCTCACCTTATAAAAACGGCGCATCCTGAGCAGGATGCGCCGTTGATTACATCCCGATTTTGGAAAAATGTAACTGCTTGGCATATATCTGACTATTCTTTCTGCCGGAAGCCCCGCACGGCCGGATCACGGGGCTTTCCTCCCCCTCTTCCATCCCGGCCAGACCGCCCGCATCGCAGCGGCAGCCGTTTTCAGGCAGCTTCCACGGCTATCTTGTACCCAGTATCGCTGAAAAGTCCCGCAGTGTCAAGGCCTGTCGCCTTATTGTATGACAAATCCGCAAATTCCTCCTGCGGCAATCCCTTCACTGGCCGCCGCCCCAAATTGACAACGGGAATCCGATATGCTTTAATACCATCATAACGGTACAAAAAAGCCTGCACCTACGGGCACCGGGAAGCAGCGTATTCCGCACGGGATCCGCCGATTGGATTCGGCAGCCGGTTCCCATGCGGCCGCCTGCCATCCGGCTTTCCCCCTCCCGCCCTGCGCGCAGTGCGGCCGTTTTCTGCGCTGCCCGCCGTGTGCCGGGCAGCCCAACGGAGGTATCTGCATTATGAATTCCCCCTCATCCTGGAAAGCAATCGCCCGGATCCGGAGCGACTTTCCATCAAAATTTGGAATTCCGCGTCAAAGCGGCCTGGTGGAACAATTGAAGTCCGTCGTCGTATTTGAGCCGGAGTTCCGGAATCCGGACGCGCTGCGCGGGCTGGAGGAATTTTCCCACATCTGGCTGATCTGGGAATTTTCTGAGACCGCCTCCCGCCGGTGGTCGCCCACGGTGCGGCCGCCCCGGCTGGGCGGAAACCTGCGGATGGGGGTCTTCGCGACCCGTTACCCGTTCCGGCCCAATCCCATCGGCCTCTCCCCCGTTCGTCTGGACGCCGTGGAGCAGGATCCCAGGCTGGGCCCCCTGCTCCGCGTGTCCGGCGCCGATCTGATGGACGGAACGCCGATTTTTGATATCAAGCCGTATGTCCCCTATGTGGACAGTCTGCCCGAAGCCTGCGGCGGCTTTGCCGCCGAACCTCCTGCGGCTGTTCTGGAGGTCAGCTGTCCCGGAGAGCTGCTGGAACGCCTCCCGCCGGATCGGCGCGGCGCATTGCTGCACGTCCTCTCCTATGATCCCAGGCCTCCCTATCAGGATGACCCCGACCGGGTCTATGGGCTGGACTTTGCGGGCTGCAGCGTACGCTTTTCGGTTTCCGGTTCCCGCCTTCAGGTCCATGCCATCCAGCCGCTGGAGGGCGGCCCGGGGTTTTAGGTGTTGTTTTCCGAAGCGGCATATGGTACAATATTCTCGTCATTTAGACAGGATATGAGGGAGGGCGTGGGCTTGGACCGTAATTTTCGCGCCGCATTCAACGGCTTTAACCGTTCCGATGTTGTAAACTATATTGAAGAATGTTCCGTCCATCACGAGCGGACCCTGCGGCAGCTGCGGGATGAGAACACAAAGCTCCGCGCCGACCTGGAAGCGCTGCAGGCCGAACGCGACGCCCTTGCCGCTGCGCTCCCCCCGGCGGCGCCGGAGCCGGAGGCCGGGGCCGCACCGGATACGGCTGAGGAGACGGCAGCCTGTGAAGCTGCCCCCGCCCCTTCCGAACTGGAGCTGGCTGCATACCGGCGCGCAGAAGCTGTGGAGCGCAGCGCCAGGCAGCGGGCTGCCGGGCTCTGCAGGCAGGTCAATGAAATCGTGGAGACTGCCGTCCGGCAGTTTGATTCTTCCAGCGCCGATGTAACGGCGCTGATGTCCGACCTGAACATCTGTCTGCGCCGTCTGAACGACACCTTTGCCGAACTGCGCCTGTCGTTCGACGATACTGCTTCCGCATTCTCCGCAGTAAACATACTCAGCGAAGACGGTTGACCATTTGCCGGCAGGGGATTCCTCTGCCGGCATTGACTTTGAAATTTCAGAACAACGCCCCGTCCCCGGGGCGCCCGTTTTTTCATACAGCAAAACAGGCG
>JAHZEF010000172.1:0-2380 GCA_019422005.1 Clostridiales bacterium | reverse complement strand
CGGATCAGAATCCGCACCGCCTTCCTGTATCTCTCCGTATTATGCTTATTCCGCATCCTCCGCAGCTTTTTTCGCCTCTTCAATAATTTTGGCCTGATACATCTGCGGAACCTCTTCATACCGGACAAATTTCAGCCGGAAGTAACCACGGCCCTGGGAGATGGAGCGCAGATCAATCACATAGGAGGACATTTCACCCATCGGAACCTCTGCCTCCACCTGCTGCTGATTGTCGCCCTTCGGCGTCATGCCCAAAATTCTGCCGCGGCGCTTATTCAAATCGCCGATCACGTCGCCCATATACTCGTCAGGCACCGTGACTTTCAGCAATCCGATGGGTTCCAGAAGCGTCGGCGCAGCCTGGGGCATTCCCTCCTTATACGCAATGGAGGCCGCCGTTTTAAACGCCATTTCCGAGGAGTCCACCGGATGATAGGATCCGTCATACAGCGTGGCCCGCAGGAACACCACGGGATATCCCGCCAAAGGCCCTTTCTTGACGCACTCGCGCAGGCCCTTTTCCACCGCAGGGAAGAAGTTCTTCGGCACCGCGCCGCCGACGACACGCTCGCCGAAAATCAGCTCTTCGCTCTCATCCTGCGGCTCAAACTCGATCCAGACGTCGCCGAACTGGCCATGTCCGCCGGACTGCTTCTTATGGCGGCCGTGCACCTGCACCTTTTTCTTGATGGTTTCGCGGTATGCGATGCGCGCGGGGCGCAGTTCAACTTCCACGTTATATTTGCTCTTCAGCTTGGCGCACAGCACATCCAGGTGGATATCGCCTGCACCGGACAGCACCATTTCCTTCGTTTCGCTGTTGTTGCCGAAGGTAAACGAGGAATCGTCTTCATTGAGCTTTGTCAGGCCCGCGGCAATCTTATCCTCTGTTCCGCGAACCTTCGCATAGACGGCCATGGAATAGCAGGGTTCCTCATATTCCACCGGCGCGACAGCCGCCGTCTTTCCTGCGGTCCCCAGCGTATCGTTGGTCTTGAGCGAGACAATTTTTGTCAGCACGCCCAAATCACCGCAGCCGATCTCCTTGACCTCTGTGTTCTTCTTGCCCTTGGCAACGTAAAGATGGCCAAGCTTTTCGTTGGAGCCGGTGCGCAGGTTCGTCAGCGTCAGATCCGGCGTAATTTTGCCGGAAACCACCTGGAAATAGGAGTTCTTGCCGAATTGGTCGGACATCGTTTTAAATACAAACAGAGCCGGCGCCCCATTGGGATCCCGCACAATTTCCTCCCCCTCGGCCCCGACCATGGCCTTGCCCTCCAGGGGGTTCGGCGCATACCGGATCAGGTTCTGAAGTACGGTTTCCAGCGGGAACAGCACCCGCTCCCGAACCGCCTGCTTGACGCCGGTGACGATCTCATCATGGGTAAACGGCTCGCCCGCAAAATACTTCTCCATGAACTCCTCGGAGGTCTCCGCCACCTGCTCGTTGATATTGTCCATGTAGACTTCCACACGGGCAGAATCGTCGGAGGAAAGTTCCACCTTCCTGCCGTTCAGATCGAAGCCCTGTCCGGTCAATACGTCCACATAGCCGGCAATTTTCTTGTTTTCATAGATGGGGAACATAAACGGCACAATGGCGGTGCTCAGCTTTACGTGCATATAGTCCAGCGTTGTAAAGAAATCGCTGTTCTCTTCATCCAGGCGGGACATAAAAATAAATGCCGGAACCTCAGATTCCTTCAGCTGCTTCCAGCTCTTCTCCGCACCGACGCTGAGCCGTCCCTTGGCGCCGGCCACAATGACCGCCGAATCGCAGACCTTCAGGGACTGGAGCATCTCGCCGGCAAAGGCCGCATAACCGGGATTATCCAGAATATTCAGCTTGCTGCCCTGAAATTCAACGGGGATCAGGGAGGTGGCAATGGAATACCCGCGCTTGATCTCCTCCGGATCAAAATCACTGACGGTATTTCCATCGGTGGTCTTTCCCAGACGGTCGGTTCCCTTTGTGACGTACAGCATGCACTCGGCCAGCGTCGTCTTTCCGTCCCCACCGTGCCCCATCAAACAAATATTCCGAATGTCCTTGGCAGTATACATGGTTGAATTTCTCCTTTCATGGAGGACAAGTCAGGCTATAAACGGATACAGCACGCATTGTCCATCGGCCGCTTCTCAGGCCGACTTTAATCGCTATTATACTAGAAAGCCAAATTGTTTTCAATTATCGCACAAGATTTTTTCACCCGTATTGATAGTTTTGTGCATGCTGACCAATTTCAATGATTTTTTTATGCAATTTGCCCCAGCCGCCGTCTCCGTTTCCCTTTTATTTCCCGGCAATCGACGTTAACAGCAGCGCAGGCAGCGTCCAGAGCAGGACAAACAGCATCAGATTGAACGCCGAGGCCGCCGC
>JAHZEF010000171.1 GCA_019422005.1 Clostridiales bacterium | reverse complement strand
ACATGAAAAGTAAGCTGTTATCTTTCTCAATCGCGCTGCTGGCCTCTTTCTGCCTTTGGATTTATGTCGTGACCGTGGTGAATCAGGAGGTATCCAACCAGCCGATTGACAACATCGCCGTAACCTTTGCGGGAGCGGATCAGATCCGGGAGGACTCCAATCTGGTGATTACGGACGGCGCGGAAACGGTGGTGGATCTGAAGGTGACCTGCAGCCGTGCGACCCTGTCCAAGCTGACTGCCGACAATGTCTCGGCAGTGGTGGATGTATCGAGGATCAAGAAGCCGGGGGACTATACCATGTCCTATACGCTGGTATATCCCACCGGGGTTGCCAACAGCGACGTGTCTGCCTACGGAGAACCGCGCACCATATCGTTCAGAGTGGAACGCTTCACCAGCAAGACCGTCGCGGTGAAAGGGCTGCTGAACGGATCGGTGGCAGACGGATATTATGCGCCGTCCCTGGAATGCACGCCCAAGGAGATTTTGATTGAAGGGCCGGAGTCGCTGGTCAATTCCGTGGAGTACGCCCAGGTGATTCTGGAGAAGGACGATTTGACGGAAACCGTGATCCAGTCCTGCCCGTTTACCCTGATCGATGCGAACGGGGATCCGGTTGAATCGGAGAACGTTACTGCGGCGGTGGACGGCCTGACGGTGGATACGATCGAAGTTCGCCAGGAGGTGCTTCCCATGAAGGAAGTGCCGCTGATGATAGACTTTATTCCGGGCGGCGGCGCAACTGCAGAGGACGTCATCTGGAGCTGTGAGCCCAACACCATCACGGTGGCCGGCGAGGCGGATGTGCTGGAGCGGATCAATCAGATTGTTGTGGCACAGTTTGACCTGGCGACGCTGGTGGAACCGGTTTCGGAGGACCTTCCGGTGAGCATTCCCAACAGTGATCTCGTGAACGTATCCGGGCTGGAAACCGTGCGCGTCAATCTCAGCATCAATACCAACCAGCTGGCCACCAAGACTGTCCGGGTGACCGATTGCGTGACGGTGGGGCTGCAGGACGGGTATGCGGTGGAAGTGATGACCGTGCAGATTCCCGTCACAATCCGCGGCCCGATTGATGAAATCAACCGCATTACGGCAGATGACGTCACCGCCGTTGTGGATGTGTCTGCGCTGAACGTCGGCACCCAGAATGTGCCGGTTTCCATTGAAATCAGAAACGCTGATGCTTCGGCTGCACTGGGGGAGTACAGCGCTGTTGTCTCTCTCACAAGGGAATGACTGCGGCAAAAGCGCTCAATTCCCACGGCCCGCAGCCGTGGGAATTGAGCGGATTGCTTCCGATTCACCGGCGCTGCCGGAATCCAGACGGGGGGAACGGGATTTGATTAAAAGTATGACCGGTTATGGACGGGCGGCCGCGACGGTTGACGGCAGGGAAATTACGGCGGAGATCCGGTCGGTCAATAACCGATATCTGGACTGCAGCGTAAAGCTGCCGCGGATGTATGCGTTTGCAGAGGACGCGGTCAAGCAGAAGGTCAAGGAATCCATCAGCCGCGGCAAAGTGGACGTCTTTTTGAGTATCAGCCCCGCAGGGACGGAACCCGTGCACATCTCCCTGAACCGCCCGGTCCTGGAGGGGTATCTGGCTGCGATGCGGCTGATCGCAGCGGAATACGGCGTGCAGGATGATATTTCGGTTACTGCGCTGACAAGGTTCCCGGACGTTTTCGTGGTGGAAAAGGCAGATGCGGACGAGGCGCAGATCACGGCCGATATTGTGGGTGTGGTCGCCCGGGCGCTGGAGGCCTACAATGCCATGCGGGCGGCGGAAGGACAGGCCCTGGAACGGGATCTGCGCAGCCATGCGGCTGCGGTTCTGGCCCTGACGGAGCGCGTGGAGGCGCGCAGCCCCGTCACGCTGGCGGAATACCGTGCCAGACTGACCGCAAAGAGCCGGGAGGTTTTGCAGAATCAAAATATTGATGAGAGCCGGATTCTGACGGAGGTGGCCGTTTATGCAGACAGGATCGCAGTGGACGAGGAGACGGTACGGCTCAGAAGCCACCTCTCCCAGCTGGACGCCATGCTGAACGCCGGCGGCGCCATCGGACGGAAGCTGGATTTCCTTCTGCAGGAAATGAACCGGGAGGCCAATACCATCGGCTCCAAAGGCAATGACATTGAACAGGCCAGGACTGTGGTGGAAATGAAGGCGGAGCTGGAAAAAATCCGGGAGCAGACGCAGAATGTGGAGTAGACGGAGGATTGCATGAAGCTGATCAATATTGGGTTTGGCAATATGATTTCATCGGGCCGGCTGATTGCCATTGTTTCGCCGGAATCTGCGCCGATCAAGCGGATTATCCAGGAGGCGCGCGACCGGGGGATGCTGATCGACGCCACATACGGACGCCGGACCAGGGCGGTGATCATCATGGATACCGACCATGTGATCCTCTCTGCGATCCAGCCGGAGACCGTTGCGGGCCGCATGGGCGATAAGAATCCGGAGATTACGGAGGAGGAGACTGACGAAGCATGACAAAGGGTAAACTATATGTGCTGTCCGGTCCTTCCGGTGTGGGGAAGAGCACTGCGGTGCATGAAGTGATGAGCCGCCATCCGACTCTGCGGTTTTCCGTCTCCGTGACTACGAGGGAGATCCGTCCCGGCGAGGTGGAGGGGGAAAGCTACTACTTTATTTCCAGGCAGCAATTCCGGCAGATGCTGGAAAACGATGAACTGCTGGAGCATGCAGAGTATGTCGGCAATTGTTACGGTACGCCGGAGGAGCCGATCAACCGCATGTTGGAGCAGGGCATCGACGTGCTGCTGGATATCGAGCCCTGCGGCGCGCTGCAGGTGCAGAAGCGGAGGCCGGACGCCACGCTGATTTTTATGACGGCGCCGTCCTTTTCCGAGATTGAGCGCCGCCTCCGCGGCCGCGGAGACACGCCCACTGATAAAATCTGCGCCCGGCTGGAACGGGCACGCTGGGAATACCAGCAGGCGAAGAATTATGACTACATCGTGATCAACGACGATGTCGGGCATGCCGCCGCGGAGATTGAGGCGATCATGCTGGCGGAAAAGTGCAGAGCGCACTTGAGACTGGATTACCTGAAGGAGGACAATTAGAATGCTTTACCCCCCCATGAGCGAACTGCTCAGACATATTGACAGCCGGTATTTGCTGGTGAATGTGGTGGCGCGCCGTGCCAGGCAGATTTCCATCGAGGCAGAAAAGCGCCATGAGCCGCTGACGGAAAAACCGGTCACGCTTGCGATCCGGGAAGTGGCTGCCGGCGAGCTGACGGCCACCGTGAAAGAAGAGTATCTGAAATAAGCGTTTTCACTCAAGGCGCAGGCGCTGAGCGGGCCTACGCCTTGAACGTGCTTTAGGGGGGCTGTGAATGGTTGCGAAAATTGCCGTCGGGGCGGCGGTATTTGCCATTGACAAGCCCTACTCCTATCAGATCCCGTCGGAAATTTCCGTCTCTCCGGGCGTCCGTGTTGTGGTTCCCTTCGGAAAGGGAAACCGCCGAACGGAGGGGATGGTGCTGGCAGTATCCCCGGAAGCTGGGGAAGGGCTCAAGTGCATTGAGCGCGTTCTGGATCAGGAGCCGGTGCTGGATGAAGCCGGGCTGAGGCTGGCGGCGTTTGTCCGGGAACGTTATTTCTGTACGTTTTACGACGCGATCAAAGCAATGCTGCCGGCGGGGCTCTGGTTTCGCAAGGTGGACCGCATTGCGGCGGTCCCGGGGGCGGACTGGAGGCCTGCTGTGGCCAGACGGCCGCTGGCGGCACAGATTATGACGTGCCTGGAGGCGCTGGGCGGCGAAGCCGAATATTCCCGGCTCCGGCAATTGGCGGAAGACGAGGCGGCGCTGCAGGGGGCGCTGCGGTATCTGTCGGGCAAAAAGCTGGTGCGCAGCGAATCGGAGATCCTGCGGCGGATCGGCGACCGCACCATGCGGATGGCTTCGCTGGCAGGTTCGGCAGAGGAGGCCATGGCATACGCCGAAACAAAGCGGCGTTCCGCGCCGCTGCAGCATGACGTGCTGAAACTGCTCTGCACCATTGGGAGCGGCAGCGCAAAGGAACTCTGCTACTTTACCGGGTGCAGCATGGCTACGCTGCGGCGGCTGGAAAAGCTGGGATTTGTGGAATTGACAGACGCGCCGGTGCTGCGCCGCACGGCAGCCGGCCGGCCGGAACCGGCGGAGCCGGTGGTATTGAATGAGGCGCAGCAGGCGGTGTTCGACGGGCTCTGCCGGCAGTGGGATCAGGAGCAGCCGGGCGCGGCGCTGCTGTATGGCGTGACAGGAAGCGGAAAGACTGCGGTTTATCTGCGGCTGATTGAGCGCTGCCTGGCCCGCGGGAAGACGGCTCTGCTTCTGGTGCCGGAAATCGGGTTGACGCCGCAGCTGCTGCGGCTGTTTGCAGCGCATTTCCGCGAACAGGGCGCCGTTCTGCACAGTGCGCCCCGGGTCGGGGGGCGGGGCGACGAGTGGAAACGGATCCGCGGCGGCGGCGCGCGGATCGTCATAGGGACCAGATCGGCAGTCTTTGCGCCGCTGCGCGATCCCGGGCTGCTGATTGTGGATGAAGAACAGGAACACACCTATAAATCGGAGAACACCCCCCGTTATCACGCCCGGGAAATCGCCCTGCTCCGCGGGCTGCGCGAAAAGGCGCTGGTGCTGCTGGGATCCGCCACACCGTCCATTGAATCCATGTACCATGCGCTGCGCGGGGACTACCGGCTGTACCGGCTGACGCAGCGCTATAACGGCAAAGCGATGCCGGAGGTACGCATTGTCGATATGAAGCAGGAGCTGAAGGCGGGGAATTTCACGTCCGTCAGCTCTGCGCTGCAGGGCCGGATCCGCAGTACCCTGCAGGAGGGGCGGCAGACAATCCTTTTCCTGAACCGGCGCGGCACCAGCCGATGCGTCGTCTGC
>JAHZEF010000170.1:635-4997 GCA_019422005.1 Clostridiales bacterium | reverse complement strand
GGCCGTGGAGTTCGGTCCAAGCAATATTCGGACCAACTGTATCTGCCCGGCTGCCATTGCAACCCCCATGGTTGTGGAAAGCAACCTCAACGATCCGGATTTTGATGAAAAAGCCTTCCTGGAGCAGGGAACGCCATTGCGCCGCTGGGGAAAACCGGAGGAAATTGCCAAAACAGCCTTGTTCCTGGCCAGCCAGGATGCAACCTATCTCAACGGAGCTATTCTGGTCGCTGATGGCGGCATCACCATATCCTGATCCAGAGGCCGGGCACTTTTCCCGCAGCTGTCTTTCAGCCGCGCGATGGCCCGAAATCAAAAGCAGCACGGCATGCTGATGCCGTGCTGCTTTTGCGCATTGTCCATCTGCTTTGTGAGATCTGCCGCTCATAACCCGCAGCCTCCTTCCATAAGCAGACACCCGGCGGGAAAGATTTGTTCTCCCCATACATTGAAGATATTCCCGTTCCATGCGGTCTGTCTCCTATATGTTCTCTCGGGCCATGCCGCTTTCCATTTCATTGAATTTCTTTATGAAAACCGCAGCCGCCCCCGCCGCGCAGAGCGGCGGGGGCGGCTGCGGTGCGTTCCTTACGCCACCTCGTAGCCGGCCTCCACAATGGCGGCCTTGATCTGCTCGGCCGTCACCGGCGCTGCGATGGCGCATGTCACGGTCTTGCCGGCCAGATCCACCTGGACATCGGCGGCGCCGGCGTCGGCAACGGCCTTTTTGACCCGCGCCTCGCAGTGGGCGCACATCATCCCGTTGACAGTCAATACGATGGTTTCCATAGTTTCATTCCTCCTGATTTCTTGAGTTTCAGTCTTTGCAGGCGTCGGGACGCTGCAGCACTGGGCTTCTGCATCCGGCACGCCGGGAACTGCTTTCACACTGGGGCGGAAAAACCGCAGCCGCAGGGCATTGGTGACCACGCACACAGAGCTCAGGCTCATGGCGGCGGCGGCAAACATGGGTGACAGCTGGAGATGGAACAGCGGATAAAACACACCGGCTGCCAGCGGAATGCAGATAATATTATAGAAGAAGGCCCAAAACAGGTTCTGCTTGACGTTGCGGATGGTAGCCCGCGACAGCTCCACCGCTGTGACAGCGTCGACCAGGTCGCTCTTCATCAGCACAATGTCCGCGGACTCAATGGCCACGTCGGTGCCCGCGCCGATGGCAATGCCCACATCGGCCCGTGCCAGCGCCGGAGCGTCGTTGATGCCGTCTCCCACCATGGCAACCCGTTCGCCCTGCTCCTGCAGGGCCGCAATATGGCGCTCCTTATCCGTGGGCAGCACCTCTGCAATGACCTGCGTCAGCCCCAGCTCCCTGCCGATGGCCTGGGCGGTCCGCTGGTTATCGCCTGTGAGCATCACCACCTTGAGGCCCTGCTTCCGGAAGCCTTCGATGGCAGCGCGGCTGGTGGCTTTGACCGTATCCGCCACCGCGATCATTCCCATCGGGCTGCCGTCACGGACAAAAAACAGAGGTGTTTTGCCTTCCTGCGTCAAACGGTCGGCCGTCGCCTGGTCCGCGCCCAGCGAAACGCCCGCATCGGCCAGCATGGCTGCGTTGCCGGCCAGGTACGTATGCCCGGACAGGGCGCCGCGTACGCCTTTTCCATGCACCGCTTCAAAGCCCGAAACCGGCAGAAGCTCCATGCCGCGCCGGGCCGCTTCCTCCACAATGGCTGCGCCCAGCGGATGCTCCGATGGCTTTTCCAGGCTGGCTGCCGCCTGCAGAAGCGACTGCTCGGAGACGCCGTTCAGCGGAATGAGATCCGTCACACGCGGCTTTCCTTCGGTAACGGTTCCGGTTTTGTCCAGCACCACTGTGGTCACGGCCCGCAGCGTCTCCAGCCCTTCCGCGGACTTGATCAGAATCCCGTGCTCCGCACCCTTGCCGGTTCCCACCATGATGGCCACCGGTGTGGCAAGCCCCAGGGCGCAGGGGCAGGAGATCACCAGCACCGCCACGCCCGACGTCAGCGCCTGCTCGGCGCTGTGCCCGGTCAGCAGCCAGACGGCGGCGGTAATCAGCGCGATGGCCATCACCACCGGAACAAAAATCCCGGCCACGCGGTCTGCCAGCTTGGCGATGGGCGCCTTGGAGGAGGCCGCTTCGTCCACCAGGCGGATCATCTGCGCCAGCGTCGTATCTTCGCCCACCCGGGTGGCGCGCAGCGTCAGCGCGCCGGACTGGTTGATGGTCGCGGAAATGACCGTATCCCCCGGCCCCTTGTCGGCGGGAATCGACTCGCCGGTCAGCGCCGATTCATTGACCGACGAAACGCCTTCCACCACCACGCCGTCCACCGGCACCGATGCGCCGGGCCGCACCAGCACCAGATCGCCGACCCGGACCTGCTCCACCGGTACTTCCGCCTCCACGCCATCCCGCAGAATGGTGGCAGTCTTGGGGGAAAGATCCATCAGGCGCGCAATGGCCTGGCCGGTTTTCCCCTTGGAACGGGTTTCCAGATATTTTCCGACTGTAATCAGGGTAACAATCATGGCTGCCGACTCGAAGTAAAGATCCATGGAATAGCGTTCCACGGCTTCCATATCCCCATGCCCCAGGCCATAGCCGATAAAATACAGCGCAATGATACCGTAAATCACAGCGGCCGAGGCGCCTACCGCAATCAGGGAATCCATATTGGGCGAGCGGTGCCACAGGGTCTTAAACCCGACCCGGAAGTATTTCTGATTGATAACCAGCGTTGGAATGGTCAGCAAAAACAGCGTCAGGGCGTAGGTCATGGCGTTCTCCATCCCGTGGAAGAAGCCTGGGATGGGCCAGCCCATCATATGCCCCATGGAGAGGTAAAACAGCGGAACCATAAAGACAATGGAAGCAATCAGCCGCCGGTTCATATTTTTCAGATCGTCCTCCATCGCCTGGGCCGCCGGCTTCGCCTGGACGGCGGCCCCCGCCGACGCCTGGGGCACAGACGCACCGTACCCCGCCTTCACAACGGCACTGGCGATCTCTTCCGCCGTCAGCGCGCCGTGCCATTCCACCGTCATGGTGCCGCCCAGCAGGTTGACGTTCACTTCCTCCACGCCTTCCAGCTTTCGCACCGCCTTGTCCACATGGGCCGAACAGGCTGAACAGGTCATGCCGGTCACATTAAATTTTTGTTTCATCAAACTCGCCTCCCGCGCGTCTATTTCATAATCTTCTGGAGCATGGCAACCAGTTCATCAATTTTTTCCTCCCGCTCCTGCTGGCTTTCCGCCGTGCTGACGCAGCTTTTGAGATGCGCCGTCAGAACCTCGCGGTTGACCGTATTGAGCATGGCTTCCGTCGCCATCAGCTGCTGGGAGATGTCCATACAATATCGGTTGTCCTCCACCATTTTGATGATCCCGTCGATCTGTCCACGGGCTGTTTTCAGCAGCCGCAGCACCTTCTGCGGATTCGCCTGCACATCCGTCCCCTCCTTTCGCCGGGTTGGATCCAGGGTAATACCCCCCTGGGGTGTAGTATCTATGCACTTATCCTAGCAGATGAATATGATTTTGTCAACCGGAATTTTCATTCCGGAGAAACATGTTTCTATCGGTTAGAATCCCCCGATTGCCCCGGTCTATGACGCGCCGCCGCAAAACGCTTCCGCCCGCCGGCGCGCTGTGCATCCAGCCGGATGGCGCTCCGCTCACACCGCGGACATACGGAAGGCCCTCCCGTTCCCCGGCGCGCCTCTCCCGCCGCACCGTTGGAACAGCAATTTCCATCGAATTCCGGCAATTTTGGCATTCACGCCAAAGCCTTTTGTCGAAACCGCCGCTTTTTTGTGCAATACAGCATGGTTTGTGCAAATTGCTTGACAGCGGGTAAAATGAGGTTTATTCTTTCTTTATGCTGCATTTCGGCAGTTTTATGAGGTGATATATTTGGAAAAACAAATCCGGGTCGGTCTTGATATCGGCTCAACCACTTTGAAGGCCGTCGTTCTGGACGAAACCGGGGAATTGCTGTACGAAAAATACGAACGCCATTATTCCATGATTACGGAAAAGGCTGCGGAAATGCTCCGGGACATTGCCGACACCGTCGGCGCCGATCAGGTTCTGTTTGCGATATCCGGGTCGGCCGGCATGGGGCTGGCAGACCGGCTCGGCCTTGCCTTTCAGCAGGAGGTCTACGCAACGCGCCACGCGGTGGAAAGCGTGCTGGGCGAGGTGGATGCCGTCATTGAACTGGGCGGCGAGGATGCCAAGATCCTGTTTCTGACCATGGGCGGCCGGCGCGACCTGGAGGTCCGCATGAACGGCAGCTGCGCCGGCGGCACCGGCGCATTTATTGACCAGATGGCTACCCTTTTAAATAGTTCCCCCAGCGAAATGAACGAT
>JAHZEF010000170.1:0-625 GCA_019422005.1 Clostridiales bacterium | reverse complement strand
GGCGCAGGGCCGGAAAATTGCCGGCCGTGTGGTCTATCTGGGCGGGCCGCTGACATTCCTGCCTGAGCTGCGCCGCAGCTTCGACCGGATTCTTGGCCTGGAAGGGATCTGCCCGGATCATTCTCTTTATTTTGTCGCCCGCGGCGCCGCCGAACTGGCCTCCTCCCGCGTCCGGCTCTCCGTCCTGATCGAGACGCTGCGCCAGGCAGAACCGGGGAACGGCTACAAGTCCTGCCGCCCTCTGTTTGGCAGCGCGGCCGAGTACGACGCATTCCGTGCCCGGCACGACGCCGCGCGTGTAGAAACCGTTTCGGATCCGGACTGCTCCGGCCGGGTCTTCCTCGGCGTGGACGCCGGATCCACCACAGTCAAGGCGGTGCTCATCCGGGAGGATGAACAGATCCTCTACACCGAATATCTTCCCAACGGCGGAAATCCCGTGCCGCTGGTCAAGCGCTTCCTGGAAACGATTTACGAACGGTTCCCCAATGTCACCATAGCCGGCGCAGCCTCCACCGGCTATGGGGAAGAGATGATCAAAAACGCCTTCTGCTTCGACACCTCTCTGGTGGAAACCATGGCCCATTTTGCGGCGGCCAGAAAATTCCAGCCCCAGGTCGACTTC
>JAHZEF010000017.1:22522-27906 GCA_019422005.1 Clostridiales bacterium | reverse complement strand
CTCCCCTCTATTCATTTGGCAGGACTTATGGTATACTAAAGGCAGAACTGCGGAACTTCTGATCCGCGGCCCCGTCCAATTCCAAAAGGAGGGATTCCCCATGAAACAAATTTTCTCCCTGCTGCCGGCCCTGATTCTTCTGGCCGTATTGCTGACCGGCTGCACCGATACGCAGAGCCCCGTCCAGACGGACGATTCCCATACGGACAGCGAATCGCAGGCCTCCGGTTCCCAGACCGGCCAGGACTCCCAGCAGGCGGAAACGCCTCCCGAGATCTCTGTGCTGGAAGAACGCGAGGTCACGCTCTTCCTGCCGGACGAGCAGGCCGAATTCTTCGTGGAGCAGACGGAAACCGTCGATGCAACGCCGCAGGGGATCATCGATGCACTGATCGCCCACGGCGCGCTGCCGGAGGGCATTGAAGTCAATGAATTCCGGCTGGAAGACAGCGGCCCGGAGGCGCAGGCGGATGATTCTTCCGGCCATGCCGCCGGAGGCCGTCTGCACATCGTGCTGGATCTGTCGGATGAATTTCTCTCGGCCGTCGCTTCTGCCGGCACCGCCGGCGAGACCATGGCCATGGGCAGCCTGGTCAATACCATGCTGACAGCCTATGAGGCCGGCACAATCACGGTCACCTGCAGCGGCAATACCATTGAAACGGGACACAACGTCTACGACGCGCCGCTCACATTCTTTGAATTGGAAAACGGCTCTTCCGGTCAATGACTGTCCGCAGCGGCAAATCAGCCCGCCGGATCCGATGGATCCGGCGGGCTGATCTTATGACGGAATCCCGCGGCCCGAACCCGATCCGGAACCTCTGCAACCTTCCGTTTTACAGTTCAAAGTCCGGGCCGAGAACAGAATCGTCGTCAAAAACCCAATCCGCCACGTTGTAAACCGTGTATTTGTCCCTGGTATTCCGGACAACCAGGCGGCTGAGTCCGGCATTGATCATCATCATCCGGCACATGCGGCAGGATGCGGCGTCCTCCAGCAGTTCCCCGGTCTCTGCGTCGCGGCCCGCCAGATACATCGTACCGCCGATGCATTCGCTCCGGGCGGCGGAAATGATGGCATTGGCCTCCGCATGAACGCTGCGGCAAAGCTCATACCGCTGTCCGCTGGGCACATTCAATTTCCGCCGGATGCAGTATCCCAGATCCGCGCAGTTCATCCGGCCTCTGGGCGCGCCGTTATAGCCCGTGGCAATGATCTCGTCGTTGCGGACAATGATCGCGCCGTAGTGGCCGCGGCAGCAGGTTGAGCGTTCCATCACAGTCTGTGCAATATCCAGATAGTAATTTTCCTTGTCTCTGCGTTCCATGGAGAGACCTCCCTCTCGCGCCATCCAGAATTTCGGGGCTGCGAACGGCACGATGCGCTTTTATTATACGCCATCATTTTCCAAACTGCAAGGTATTTTAAAAATCTTCTGCATTTTCACCGTAAAAATGGGCATTTTTTGCGTTTCTTGCTCCACTTGCACGCCATTTCCCGCAGTCCCGGCCAATTCAGGCGCCCTGCCGGATCCGGCGCGCAGCGTCTCCCGGCTTGCGCCGGACTGCAGGTCGGTGCTATAATTGGATTATCGTTCCGCCGGCTCCCTCCGGAGCCGGCCGCACGGAGGTGATCATTTGAGGCGAACCCGTCTTCTTTGCATAATTCTGACTGTGCTGCTGCTGGCTGCGCTGCTGGTGCTGCCGGCGGGCGGCGTTTCGGATCTGTCCTTCATCGCCGTCAACGACGTGATTCCGCTGACGCTTTCCGGCGATGAACTGCCGTTCCATTCCGGCGGCGTCCTGTATGTCCCCTATACGGTTTTCAACCAGTCCTCCCTGGGGTTCTATCCCTCTTACAATACCAGTGAAAAGACCCTGACGCTTTTCAGCCGCAGCAGCCGGCTGGTGTTCGATCTGGCCGCCGGTATGGTGACGGACGAGAATAAAATCACCCAGGCTGTGGAGCCTGTGATCCGCAGCGGCGTTGTGTTCCTGCCCGCAGTATTCTGCGCCAACCATTTCGGCGTTCAGGTCAGCGAGCTGACCAGCCGGAGCGGATATCCGATCATCCGCTTTACCACCGGCACCCAGGTCTATGACGACTCTCTCTTTGTGGAAAAGGCGGAAAACCTGGTTTCCTATCGGGTCTCTCAGTATCTTGCCTCCCTCTCGCCGGCCCCTGCGGAGCCGGATCCGCCCCTGCCTCCTGGCTCGCCGGAGGAACCGTCCGACGAGCCGCCAACACAGGCGGAGGAGCAGGAGCCGGCCCGGATCTGTCTGGCGGTCACAGGCGGAGGAGATCTGGACGCCGCGCTGGATCAGCTTGCCGTCGCCCGCATCCGCGCCGCCTTTTTCCTGACTGCAGACGAGATCCTGGCGCAGGAATCCACCGTCCGGCGGATGATTTCCGAAGGGCACGCCGTTGGCCTGGCCGTTTCGGAGGGGGAAGACGCCGCAGTCAGCCTGCGCCGCGCCAACAGCGCCCTGGATCAGGTACTCAAATATAAAACGCTGCTGGCGGCGGTTCCCGAGTCGGTGGACGCTTCCGCCGTTTCCTCCCAATACTGCGTCTTCATACAGCCGTCCGTCCAGCAATCCGCCGCCCAGGCGGCGCAGGCCCATGGGGAATCCCGGCTTCTGTTTTGTTCCGCCGGACAGCTGGCGGAACTCCTTCCGGCCCTGCAGGAGGCAGGGGTGGTCTTTTCCCTGCTGTCCGAATCCGGCGTCTGATTGTCCCTGCGCAGCGCGTCCGGTATGCGTTCGGCGCGCTGCGCAGGGTTTCAAAGCGCCCGCCTGCAGAGCAGGCGGGCGCCAAAGCAATTCCGGCAAACGCGATACGCGTTTTTGCGCACGCTCCCCGGGGGTTACAGCGTCAGGACGGACTCACAGCACCGATAGTCGGTATCGATGTGATGGGCGATGAACCTGATCTTAAAATAGCGCCGGTTGCACATGGCCTGGGCGTTGCCTCCGGAGACGTCCAGATCCTCCGGAACCACAAACTTCACGCACTTCACCAGGACATCCCGGCATCCGGACTGGTTGTGCGCCGGAATGGTCATGGCCTTCATGCCGCGCTGGTATTCCGTGCCGTTCAGATCCACTTCCGTGAGGATCACCGCCAGAGCCACCCGCTTGCCCGGGCAAACATTCTTGATGGTCACATCCGTCTGGATAATCCGTCCCAGGGACTGCAGATACGTGTCTCCCAGATCCACAACAACCGAGTCGGCACACCCATCCAGCGTGAACTCCGTCGGCACCGGGCAGGCTTCCGGATGCACGACTTCGCCGCATTCCACCGTCACGGTGGGGGCCGGGAACGTCACCACATTCCCCTCGCTGTCGGAGTAATCAATGGATTCATTGACCAGCTTTGTGCCGGGCGTCTGGGCCGTATGCCGAATGAAAAATTCCAGGATTGCGCTCTCGCTCGCCGTCACGCCGAGCTCTGCAATATTCCATTTCAGGGAATGCGAGTCCAGCATGGTTGCGGTTCCGACACTGGGCGCCAACACGCTGGTGATCACGAAGTCGGAATTGACCACCTCATCGATTACAATGTTGGTGGCGCCGACCTTGGTGATATTGGCGGCCAGCTCCGCAAACAGGGCCTCCAGTTCCGCCTCATCCGGCGTGACCGCCACGTGGGAGGCGCTCGGACTGCTGGCCCAGGTATTCAGCGCGTTGATATCCAGCCCGTCGGAGCCGATCAGGCCAATGCAGTAGATCACAATCCCCTGCGCCTTGGCCGATGCGGCCACTGGGGCGGGCGGCGCGCCCACCGTGGTATTGCCGTCGGTGAACATCACAATGACCTTTGCATTGGAAGATCCCGGCTCAAACAGGTCGATCGCTTTGGAAAAAGCGTCTGCATGGTTCGTGCTGCCGCCGGCGCTCAGCATATCCACTGCGTTTTTCAGCGTGTCGACCGAAGTGATCAGTTGGGAATTGACCGTAGCGGTATCCGAAAAGCTGACAATGCCGATGCGGCTTCCAAAGCCGATCTGGCCGCTCGCCGTCCCGCCTGTCGCGGAAGCGATGATGTCGATGAACGTCTTTGCGCCGGTTTTCATATTGGCCAGCGGCGCGCCCGTCATACTTCCGGAACGATCCAGCGCCAATACAATATCCGTCGGGTTGGAAACGATGTCGGGAGCCGCCGTCAGGGCAAGCGTCACCCGCAAGGAACCGTCGCACTCAATGCGGTCGGTGTTGATTACCTTATTGGAATTTGTAACACCCATCGTGTTACCTCCTTCTGGGGAGATCGTCCCCGGATATTCTATGTTCCTCCCCCCATTTCTGTGCATTCCCTGCAAACATGCGTTTTTCCGCGTCTGCGGCGCCCTTCCGCCCCGTACGCCGCCCGCCGCGGGCGGCCGTTCTGGAAATTAACAGTGGTATCTTCCGGCAAAAAGCATTATAATATGGGAACCGGAGGCGCAGGCCGTCGTTCTTCCCCGATTTCACCCATAAGGAGAGGCGTTCCATGCAGAAAAAACGCAAAATCAACGTTCATATCATCGGCGCCGGCGGGATCGGCATCGCACTGGCCGGCCAGCTTTCCCAGGACAATTGTTCGGTCACCGTCGTGGACACCGACGCCGCCGTGGTCACCGCCATCAGCAACACGCTGGACGTCTTCTGCTATCGCGGCAACGGCGCCTCCTATGCCACGCTGCGGGAGGTGGGGGCCGGCGACGCCGATATTTTTATCGCCGTCACCGATTCCGATGAACTGAACATCCTGGCTTGCCTGACCGCGCATCTCCTCGGGGCACGGCACACCGTCGCCCGCGTCCGCGATATCGACTATGCCAGGCACGCCAATTTTTACAGAAACCAGCTGGGGCTCTCCATGACCATCAATCCGGAATTGGCCGCCGCCCGGGAAATCAGCCGTGTGCTCCGCTGCCAGCCCTTTCTGCGGCAAATCCCTGGCGGAAATCGGCCAGCTGGGCTTCAATCTTCTGATCTGCGCCGTGGTCCGCGGTGCAGATGTCCATATCCCGAAGGGGCATTTTGTGCTGGAGCCCGGCGATGTGCTTTATCTGAGCGGCGCCGCCGACGCTTTCCGAAAGGCCTTCCGGGAAATGAACCTGCCGGTCAAGCCGATCCATACGGCGCTGATCGCCGGCGCCGGGCGAATTTCCTATTATCTGGCGGAGCTCCTGCTGCGCGAAGGAATCCATGTGACGGTTGTGGAAAAAAGCCACACGGCCTCGGTGGACTTCTGCCGCTCCGTACCGGCGTGTTCCGTCATGAACGACGACGCCATCGGCTATTTCGACTCCATGTCGGATTCCGATATCCGTCATACCGACGCCTTCATTGCACTGACCGCCAACGATGAATACAATGTTGTGGCCGCCATG
>JAHZEF010000017.1:6313-22512 GCA_019422005.1 Clostridiales bacterium | reverse complement strand
GCCGGTTCCCTGCAGATCGGCAAAGTCATTTCACGGCTGAGCACCAATTCCAAGCTGAAAGTGCTGCAGCAGAGCGACCGGATCACAACGGTCTCCCAGGAAGACACCGCCGTGGACCTGATCCTCGGCTACGCCCGCTCCCTGATGAACGCCGAGGGCCATGATGCGGTGGAATCCCTTTACCGCCTGATGGACGGCAGGATTGAGATCCTGGAATTCCGGATCACGGACGCTTCCTCACATCTGGGCCAGCCCATCCGGGAATGGCGGATGCGGCCCGACACGCTGCTGGCCTGCATCATGCGCGGCGCAAAAACCGTGATTCCGCGGGGCGACGACGAGATCCGTCCCGGCGACAGCATTCTGGTTGTCACCACACACAAACAGATTGTCCGTCTGGAGGATATCTTCGATCTATCCGGAGAGGCAGGGAAGCAGACATGAACAAGCGCAGAGTCCTCAACGTCCTCGGAAAGGTCATACTGACGGAGGCCTGCCTGATGATCCCGTCGCTGATCGTTTCCCTGCTCTACGGCGAGGGGGACGCCCGGTACTTTCTCTGGACCATGGTTCCGGCCGCGCTGCTGGGTGCGGCGCTGAGCCGCATCCAGCCCACAGACGCCCGGATGACCAGCCGGGACGGCTACTGTATCGTTGCCTATGGCTGGATCGTGATTTCTCTGATCGGCGCGGTCCCCCTGTTTCTTACCGGGCAGTTCCGCTCTTACTGGAGCGCGCTTTTTGAAATCGTCTCCGGCTTCACCACCACCGGCGCCTCCGTCCTGGCCCTGCCGGAGCGGCTGCCGCACGGCGTGCTGTTCTGGCGAAGCTTCACACACTGGATCGGCGGCATGGGCGTCCTGGTGTTTGTCCTGATGATCATTCCCATGAAAAACGACAACTCCATGCATCTGATCCGCGCCGAGGTGCCGGGGCCCATCGCCGGCAAGCTGGTCCCCCGGATGAAGCGCACCTCCACCATTCTCTACGGCATCTATACCACCATGACTGTCCTCCTGATTGTCCTGCTGCTCTGCGGCGGCCTCAGCCTGTTTGACAGCATGTGCCTGTCCTTCGGCACTGCGGGGACCGGCGGCTTTGCCCTGTCCTCCGCCGGAATCGGCGGCTACGGCAGCGCTTACGTGGAGATTGTGCTGGGGATCTTTATGATTCTGTTCGGCATCAATTTCAACGTTTATTATCTGATTCTGCTCCGCCGGATCCGGGACGCGCTTCGTTCGGAAGAAGTCCGCTGCTTCCTCGGCATCATCGCCCTTGCCACTGCGGCCATCACCATCAACATCGCTTCCTCCCTGGCCAGTCTGGGCGTTTCCCTGCGTCAGGCTTTTTTTCAGGTCTCCAGCATCATCACCACCACCGGCTTCGCAACGGTGGATTTCAACCTGTGGCCGGAGTTTTCCCGGCATACCCTGGTGCTGCTGATGGTGATCGGTGCCTGTGCCGGTTCCACCGGCGGCGGTCTGAAGGTTTCCCGCGTCATTATCCTGGTGAAATCCTTTTTTGCAGAAATCCGGTACATTATCAATCCCAAATCCGTCCAGTCCGTCCGCCTGGAGCACAAATTTGTGGACAAAGCCACGCTGAACTCCACACGCACCTACGCCGCGGCCTATCTGATGCTCGTCTGCCTCTCCACCCTGCTGCTCTCCCTGGACGGCTATAACCTCAGCACCAATCTGACCGCCGTATTGTCCTGTATCAACAACATCGGCCCCGGCCTGGACCTGGTTGGCCCCATGGCCAATTTCGGATTCTATTCCGACTGGGCCATGCTGCTGTTATCTCTTGTCATGCTGATCGGACGGCTGGAGATTTTCCCCATGTTCATGATCTTCTCCCGTTCCGCCCATGATAAATAAGCGCGCCTGGCGGCACAAAACAGTGCGGCTGGGATCCATTTGGATCCCAGCCGCACTGTTTTGCTCCGGTAGTTTCCTGTTTCCCGGTCGCCGCAGGAAACCGCTGCATCAGGGCTGCGATTTCAGACCGGGCAGCCGTGCCGCCGGCATCCAGAACGCCGCCCTGTCTCTGATGATACCGGCAGGGCATCGCCGCAGGCTGTTCCCGGGTGATGGGAGCACCCGGCCCGAAGGCGCCGTCTCCCAGCCCTTCGCGATTCCCTGGCCGGCAGCCCGGCGGATTGCCTCCGCATACCAGGCCCTTCCGGCACGTCGGCAGCGCTGCGCAGGGTGAAAGGGGGCTTGTTTTGTGAAAAAGCCTCATCCGAAAACGTTCCTTCCTGTGCTGGAGGCAGCGCCGATTCTGCTTTTTCGGTCTGTTCCTGGCCCTGCCGTACCGTTTTGACAAGAAACACACCGCCGGGGGGAGAACGGCGTACCCGCTCTCCGCCGAGGCCGATCCGGCGCGTCCGCTCCTTCCTGTCGGCGGCTGGAGGCTGGGCGGCCCGGAAGCCTTTTCCGGAGAATACTTCAGCTTTTCCTTTCTGCCCGGGTGTGATCCCGCCTTCGGCGAGGGGGATCCCCTCCTCAGCCTGTGCTGTGGCGGCGCGCCTGCCACGCTTCCTTTGGAAATCCCGCCTGTTCTCACAGAATGCACACGATGCATCAGCGGAGTACCTGCCGGCGGCTTCCCCTGCAGGCGGGGGCTTTTCTGCCCCCCGCCCTGGAGGTGCGGAATGGACCGTTCCTCCGCTCCTGCTGGAATCCGGCCCCGCCGGAGGCAGGCTTTCAAAACGGCCATGCAGCCCCAGGGGCCGCATGGCCGTGATTATTCATGCGTTCTGCCAGTCTGCAGGATACGTCACATACAGGAACCGCGCAGACTCCGGCGCCGAAAATTGGATGCGGCTTCCCCTGGGAATCAGGATCACTTCCCCGGGCCCTGCCGAAACCGTCCGCCCTCCGCAGATCACGGAGAGCCGCCCCGCAATTATATAGTCGATCTCATCATAGGCCAGCGTCCAGTCAAACGTGGTATTCCGCATCTCCATGATCCCCGCACCCAGCCGCGGGCTTTCCGCCAGGGTAAACAGGTCGCGGGTATAGACCGCATCGCCGGGGCGGCCGGTATCCAGACGGTCCGCCTCGGTCACGCAGATCTCCGGAAGCGCCGCGTGCAGCACCTGCGCTTCGCCGCCGCTCTCCCGCAGGATTTCCTGAACCAGCGCCCGCAGCTCATCCCGGTTCATTCGGCTTCCTCCTTGTCAGCAGCAGGGCCGCCGCCACAGCCGTGACGCCGCCCGCCAGCTTCCCCGCGATCATCGGCGCCAGCATCTCCGGCGCGAATCCCGCCGTAAAGCCCAGATGGTCTCCGAACACGAAGGAGGCAGACACGGCAAACGCCACGTTGAGTACTTTCCCGCGGCCGTCCATTTCCTTCATCATGCCGAACATGGGGATGGAGTTGGCCAGGCTGGCCACCATTCCGGCCGCAGCGACTTCGTTCATTCCCAGCAATCCGCCCAGCTTCATCAGCGGCTTCCGGAACAGCCGGGTGATCCCATAGACCAGCGGAAACGCGCCGGCCAGCACAATGGCGATATCGCCGACCACGGCAATCCCCTCGGAAATCGGCGCCATTCCGGGAATCATCACAATGCCGGTCAGCTTCTCCGCAATGGCCGCCGCCAGCCCGACGGTGATCACAATCAGCACAATCCGCCCGAAGATCAGAAACCCTCTGATCATCCCCCGCTCCAGCTTCCACAGCCCCAGGGCAATCAGTACGGCAAAGATCGCAATGGGGATCAGATTCCGCAGCACCATCGCCACCGGGAAGCCGGCCGCCAGGCCGCCGGCCAGCGCGCCCAGCGGGACTGTGATCACACCGGCCAGCACGCCTCTGGCAAGCGCGGAATGATCCTCCTTCCCGATGATCCCCAGCGCCACGGGAATATTGAATACAATCGTCGGCCCCAGCATACTGCCCACAATGATGCCGCTGAACAGCGCCGCCTCCCGGGTTTCCGCCAGTTCCGCGGCAAGGGAAGCGCCCCCCATATCGCAGGCCAGGATGGAGCCGGCAAACATGGCGGGGTCGGCGCCGAACACCCGGAACACCGGCCCCAGCACCGGGCGCAGCAGGCCGGCCAGCACCGGCGCCAGGGAAATCATGCCCAGCATGGCCAGCGCCAGCGAGCCCATGGTCAGAATCCCCTCTTCAAACTGCCTGGAAAGCCCGAACTTTCCGCCCAAAATCCGATCCACCGCGCCCAGCAGCATAAAGACGACCATGATCAGAACAATGATCTCATTGATTGACATAGGTTTCCTCCGTTTGATCGACAATTCCCACAATGGCCGCATCCACCGGCGCGCCGGGGCTGTCCGCCCGGGCGGCGGAACCAAAGCTCACCAGCACCGTGTCTCCTGCCCCCGCCCCCACCAGATCGTCCGCCACAATGGTGCCCTCCTGCATCCGGACCAGCAGCAGCGGGTGCCCGGTCAGGCCCGGGCTTTTTTTCGTAGCCCATACGGAGCCGGATACCACGCCGATTCTCATGAACGGCCACCTCCCAGAATATCCCGGGCCAGAGGCGTCAAAACCGATCCGGCCGGCGGCACCCTTCCCTGTGCGCAAAGCTGCCGCGCCTGCTCCGCCGTGATCAGGCGGCTCCGGCGGCGGCCGCCGTAAAACCGGACCCCGATCTGCTGCAGGCCGCGTTCCGCCGCCGAAAGGCGGGCCCAGAGCGCCCGGTTCGCCGTGGCGGCGTGCTCCCGGTACCGGAGCCCCGGTTCCCAGAGATACACCGCCTTGCCGCACAGCAGCGCATCCAGCACCCGCGGCTCGGAAAAGGAGAGCAGTTCCGCCGCCGTCAGGGAGCCGATGATCACCGCGTCATACGGCGGCCGGTCCGTCAGACGATATCCAAGCGTTTCGCCGGGCCTGCCGCCGACCTGAAGCGCCGACGGCGCCAGACGCCGGAGCACTTCCTCCGTCACACGCTGTTCCAGCCGTTCATCCATGGAGAATCAACCCCAGATCGCCCTTCCGATAGCCGCAGGCGTTGGCCTCGTCGAAATCAATGTGGACATTCGTTGCAAACCGGTCGCTGACACGGACCGCCACGCCCTCCAGCACCAGAGGCCGCGACGACAGGCACCGGATCCGGATTTCATCGCCGGATTTCAGGCCGTGGCGCGCTGCGGATTCCGGCGTCATATGGATGTGCCGCCGGGCGACGATCACCCCCCGCTTCAGCTGGAGCGCTCCCGCCTCTCCGCCGATGCGGATCCCCGGCGTACCCTGGATATCGCCGCTGAGGCGCACCGGCGCATCGATCCCCAGCATGCGGGCGTCCGTCATGGAAAGCTCCACCTGGGATTCCTGCCGCGCCGGCCCCAGGACCGCTACCCGCTGCAGGCACCCCTTCGGCCCTGTCAGGACGACGCGTTCCCGGCAGACAAACTGCCCCGGCTGGGAGAGCGGACGCTCCTCGGTCATCGGGTGCCCGAACAGCGTCAGCGCATCGGCCTCGGTCAGATGGACGTGCCGGCCGGACGCCTCCACCTCCACAAAAAGTTTTTCACAAAGCGCGTCGGTCAAACGCTCCAAATCAGGCATGGAAGCCCTCCTCTCGGAAAATCAGCCGGCCCCCGGTTCCGCGCCGTACTGCCCGGCCTTGAGCCGGATCTCCAAAATCCAAAACAGGCTGGAAAGCCGGTTGAGCGCCAGTATGATGTCCTCCCTGGATACCGCGCCGTTTTCATCACGGAACGCACAATAGGCCGCCCGCTCTGCAGCGCGTGCCACAGTGCGCACTTTATTGACGGCCAGCAGCGCCGGCGGATCCTGTCGGGAGGGCATAAAATGGCTCTGTCCGTAATACTTCTGCGGATAGTGGCTCCGTTCCCTCAGCTGGGCCGCATCCAGTCCCAGGAGCCGCACCTCCCCCACAGGCTCTTCCAGCACGTCGCTGCGAATCAGGCTGCGGACAAACTGCAGGATCTCTTCCAGCTCCTCCACCAAAACGCCATAGCCGCCGTCCCGGGCCGTCTGCTGCGCCAGCAGGATCTCCGCCTCCAGCAGATCGATCTGGCCGCGGAACGCAATGCGCGGGTGATCCTTAAACACCAGAACATTTCCCCGCAGATGGGTCATATGCTCCGGCTTTTCCGTCAGCACGCCGCCAAACAGCGTCCGGTATGTTTCCGGCGGCCGCTGCTCCCCCTGAATGATTTCAATCCGTTCCTGTGCCAGCCACTCCCGCGCCGCGGGCGTCAGGCGGTCGTCAGGCCCCTGGTAAAACACCCGCCTGCCGTCGAGGACGCGGACGCACGCCTGGACGCTGCGCTCGGTGAACAGCGCCACGGCTCAGCCCTCCTGCGCGGGAACGCCGTCGTGAGGCTTCGGCAGGATCGCATCCACCTCGGCATGGGGCCGCGGGATTACATGGACGGAAATCAGTTCCCCGACCTTTTCCGCGGCGGAAGCGCCGGCCTCCGTGGCGGATTTGACCGCGCCCACATCCCCGCGGACCATCACCGTCACCAGGCCTCCGCCCACCTGTACGCGTCCCACCAGCTGCACATTGGCCGACTTGACCATGGCATCCGCGGCCTCAATTGCGCCTACCAGGCCTTTGGTTTCAATCATACCCAATGCATTTGTATTCGCCATCGTTCATTCTCCTGTTCTTAACGGTTTAATTTCTGCAGAATACGGGCCACCAATTCATCCACCAGCTTGTCTGAAACCGCGGCCGTATCGGTAGTAGTATGCCCGCCTGCGGCCTCCATATCACGCACACCCCATGCAATGCGCCGGATATTGATCAGATCCATCGGGCCGATGTTGTTGGAAGAGGAACTGCCGCCCACCGCGCCGCAGCCCAGCGTCAGCGCCGGAAACAGGTTGGTGGCGGCGCCGATCCCGCCCAGAGCCGCCGGCGTATTGACCAGGAACCGGGAAACCGGAATCCGCTGCCCAAACCGGCGGATGACCTCCTGATCCTCCGCGTGGATCACGTAGGTGTGCCCGCTTCCCTCATGCCGCAGGATTTCGCAGCTTTTCTCCAGAATGTGCGCCTCATCCGGTTCCACATAAAACGCCAGGATGGGGCACAGCTTTTCCCGGGAATAGGGATGGGTCGGCCCGGCCTCGTTTTCCCGCGCCACCAAAACCCTGGCCGTATCCGGAACGCCGTCCAGCCCTGCCAGTCCCGCGATTTCCGGCGCAGTCCGCCCAACCGCCTGCACATTGATGCCGCCGCCCGGCAAAAACAGGAATCCGGCCAGCTTTTTGGCCTGCTCCGTGTTCAGGAAGCAGCATCCCTGCCGCGCCATCTCTTCCCTGACAGCCTTCTCCATGGAAGCTTCCACCACAACCGACTGCTCGGAAGCGCAGATTGTGCCATTGTCAAACGTCTTGGACACAATGATATCCCGGACTGCCCGGGCGAGATCCGCCGAGTGGTGGATATAGGCCGGGCCGTTGCCGGCGCCCACGCCGATGGCCGGCTTTCCGGAGGAATAGGCCGCATGCACCATGGCCGCGCCGCCGGTCGCCAGAATCAGCCGGACGTGTTCATGCCGCATCAGTTCCTCCACCGCCGCCATGGTCGGTGTGGAAACGGCGGAGACCGCCCCTTCGGGGCACCCTGCCTTCCGCGCGGCTTCCGCCGCGATCTCCACCGCCCGCAGCGTGCACTTCACCGCGCCGGGATGCGGCGAAAACACAATCGCGCTTCCGGCCTTCAGGGTGACCAGCGCCTTGTAAAGCACCGTGGACGTGGGATTGGTGGACGGCACAATTCCGGCCACTACGCCGACCGGAACGCCCACATCCAGGATCTTCTCCTGCAGGTGCTCCGCTATGATGCCGACCGTTTTCTGCGACCGGATCGCTTCATATACACGCCCGGCTGCAAATTCATTTTTCCTGGTCTTGTCCGGCACATTGCCAAACCCGGTCTCTGCGCAGGCCATTTCAGCCAGTTCCCGGGCATGCGCCAGTCCGGCGTCGGAAACCGCTTTCACAACGCTGTCAATCTGCCGCTGTTCCCACCCGGCCAGCACCTGCGACGCCGCATGCGCCCGGCCGACGAGATCCCGTACTTCCTGCCGGGACCGCAGGTCCTTATCCAGTTCCATCTTCAACCTCCATCATTCCACGGCTGCGCCGCAACCTGCCGCACGGCCGCGGCGAATGCGTCGCAGGCGGCTATGCAGGCGCTCTGGGTTCCGGTCAGCAGGCCGCCTGCAAAGTTCGTCTCGCTGGGGGGCGCAAAAAACTCCGTCATTTTCACGTCAGACGCCTTCAGCGCCGCATCCAGCCCGCACACCGCCTCCACCGGCGGCGCAATCAGATAGGCCACCGCCTCTCCGCGCTGCACCTTGGCCATACCGGAGAGATACGTGCCTGTCCGGGAAATGCAGTGCGCCAGATAGACCACATCCCCCTCCGCGCTGGCCGTCCGGAAGCCCGCGCCGCTTTCCAGGAAACGGACCGCTCCCTGCAGGCCGGCCGTAACCTCCGACGGGCTCGGCCCGCCCAGGATCCCGATCACCTCGCCCGCCAGCCTGGTGGTGGCATTCGCCGCGCCGGCATACAGGCTGCGGGCATAGACCACGTCCACCGCCGCCGTTTTGGTGGCCTCGTCCAGCGCGATATATGTCATATCATCGCTGTCGGTGGAAAGGATTCCGATGGATTTGTACTGCTTCCCCAGCCCCAGGCCGCCGGCCAGTTCCGGGGATACATTGGCGATCAGCTGCAGCGCCAGAATCCTGACGGGGATCACATCTCCGATCATGCCTCCACCCCCTGGCGGAACGCCACGCCGGAGCATCTGCGCTCCAGTATCTGCCGGATCAGGGAGGCAATGTGGGCTCCGGCCTCCACCGCCGGCGTCCCCTGCCGGTGAATATTGGAAACCACGGTCCTGGCGGATTCCGGCACGCCGATCCTCGGCTCGTACGTGAGATAGGCCGACATGGATTCCGAAGTCACCAGCCCCGGCCGTTCTCCCACCAGCATGCAGACCAGTTCCGCATCGGTGAGCGAACCGATATGGTCGGACGCGCCCACGCGGCAGTACTGAATAAACAGCGTTTCCCCCAGGGAAATGCCGTAGGCCGACAGGCCCTGGGCAATCGCTTTGGCACAGTCCATGGCGTTGGCCTCAATCGCCGCGGAGGACAGGCCGTCGCCGATCACCAGCAGCACCCTGGGATGCCGGCCGCAGGTCTTTTGGATAATCGCCTGATTTTCCGCGTCGAACCGGCGGCCCAGATCCGGGCGGGTCAGATACTCGTCCTTATCCCTGCACTTGGTCTGTACAAACACCAGATGGTTATCCCGGTAAAACGTCTCGCTGACATGGGAAAAAACGCTGTCCTGCGCGGCTGCATGGTCCGCCCGGAACCGGAGCATCGTTGCAGTTTTGTACCGCGCCCCTGCACGGCCCAGTCCAATCCGGGCCGGCGTCCGGGCCTTCAGTTCCAGAAATGCCTCCCGGTTGGCCGGGTTGCTGACCAGGTACTGCCTGCGCAGATCCGTTTCCGTGATGTCCTCCAGCAGGCCGTCCGGCTCTGCCGGCGCCGCATGCGGGCCGGCAGCTGCAGGCGGCGCCGGCACAGGTTCTCCGCCCAGCTCCTGCAGCATCTGCGCCACCAGGGATTTCAGTTCGTCACGGTTCATCTCGCACCCTCCTGTCCCAGCAGAATCGAGCCGTCCCCGGCCCTGGCAGTCAGGCGGCCGTTTTCCACAAAGCCCATTCGCTCCAGCCAGGCCTGGAACGGAGGAATGGCTGTCAGCCCGAACAATTCCCGCAGGGCCGCTGTTTCATGGAATCCTGTCGTCTGATAATTCAGCATAATGTCGTCTCCGTGCGGAATCCCCATAAAATAGTTGCATCCGGCGGCGGTCAGAAGCACCGCCAGATTTTCAATGTCATTCTGATCGGCCTTCATATGATTGGTATAGCAGGCGTCGCAGCCCATGGGAACGCCGGTCAGCTTTCCCATAAAGTGGTCTTCCAGGCCCGCGCGGATCACCTGTCTGGCGTCATAGAGATACTCCGGCCCGATAAACCCCACAACGGTGTTGACCAGAAACGGCTGGAACCGCTTCGCAAACCCGTAGCAGCGCGCCTCCATGGTAACCTGATCCCAGCCGTTATGCGCCTCGCTGGAGAGCTCGGAGCCCTGTCCCGTCTCAAAGTACAGGACGTTGGGCCCCTCGGCGGTCCCGTCGGACAGCATCAGCTGCCGCGCCTCTTCCAGGGTTTCCGCCCGGAACCCGAACGCCTCATTCCCTTTCTCACTGCCGGCAATGGATTGGAAAATCAGGTCTGACGGCGCCCCCCTGCGAACCGCCTGCATCTGTGTCGTCACATGCGCCAGCACGCAGATCTGCGTGGGAATTTCCCATTTCCCCCTGATTTCATCGAAACGCTTCAAAACCCTGGTCACGCTCTCCACGCCGTCGTCCACCGGGTTCAGGCCAAGCACCGCGTCGCCTGCCCCATAGGTCAGCCCCTCCAGCAGCGAGGCCATAATGCCGTCCGGGTCATCTGTGGTGTGATTGGGCTGAAGGCGGCAGGACAGCGTCCCCGGAAGCCCGATCGTGGTATTGCAGTGCGCCGTGACGCGGATTTTGGACGCCGCATAAACCAGGTCCAGGTTGCTCATAAGTTTCGCAGCCGCGGCCACCATTTCAGAGGTCAGCCCCCGGGACACCCGCCGGATTTCCGCCTCCCCCGTCTCCTCCCGCAGGAGCCATTCACGAAGCTCGGACACCGTCCAGTTCTGGATTTCACGATAGATACGCCGGTTGACGCCGTCCTGAATGATGCGGGTCACCTCATCCTGCTCATAGGGAACCGCCGGATTCTCATAGAGATCATGCAGCGTCAGGTGAGACAGGACCACCTTGGCGGCCACGCGCTCCTGAGCGTCCTCCGCAGCGATCCCTGCCAGGCGGTCTCCGGATTTCTCTTCGTTCGCCTTGGCCATAACCTGGCGCAGATCCTGAAACTGATACGTCTTGCCGAACAATTGGGTTTTTAATTTCAAATCACACACCTCACGATGTAAAAATCAACGTTTTGACAACCACTGGCAGCGCGCTCCCCACGGGGCTGCCCACATCCAGAAACGCCCCGGTCTTCAGCCCAAGGCCGTCCATGCAGATCAGCCGGCGCGGCGGCGGCAAACGGCAGAGGATGGACTGCCCCAGGGCCTTTCCCATGTCTTCCTCCACACAGATCAGCAGTGGATGACCCGCCTCCTGCAGGGGCCGCAGCCCGTCCGCCAGGCCCCGGGCCATGCGCTCAATCTCATCGAAGCCCGGGTTCCGCGCTCCGCGCAGGGCCAGGACTACCGGCTCCGGCGTCCCCCCTTCCCAAAACCACCGGAGTTTCTGTTCCACAGTCCGGGCCAGTTCCCCGGGCGGCTGCGCGGCCTCGTCGTCGGACAGGGAGAGAACCGGCAGGTTTTTGAGCGGGAAGGAAACGCCCTCATAGGCAATGGTGCTGCCGGAAAGCGTCGTCGTATGGCTTCCCGCCCCTACCACGGTGGCGCGGATCGTCTCTCTGGGGCGCATATGCGGCACGGCAAACAGTCCGGAACGGCGGATGGCCCGTCCCAGCAGTACGCCGATATCCCCAAACGCCCTCCAGTCAGGCGGGTCGTCCGTATAGATCAGATCCGCCACGCCGCCGGAAAAGGAGAAAACCGGCAGCGGATCCGGCAGCGCCGCCAGCTGACTGGTGGTCAGCCGGCCGCTCAGCTCCGTCCTGGGCCGCAGCCCGGCCGCCTCCTCCAGCGCTTCAGCCAGCCGGTCCACCACCGGCTGCAGATCGTCCGGCGATACCGGCTGCCCAACCTCCAGGCTGCATAGCCCCTGCAGCACAGGCGACACGTAGCAGACCCTTCCCTGGCCGTCCAGCTTGATCAGGCGGCCTCCCACATTCAGGCAGCCGGTGCTCACAATTTCCCCGCGGTCCATCAGGCACAGGTTGGAGGTCCCGCCGCCGATATCGAAGTTGAGCACCGATGTACGGTGTTCCCGGGAATACACGTCACAGCCGGCGCCCCGGGCCGCCAGGATCCCCTCCAGGTCGGGCCCTGCGGTGGCAACCACAAAATCCCCTGCATAGCCGGACAGCGCCGCCAGCACCTGTCTTGCATTCTCTTTGCGGGCCGTCTCGCCGGTAATGATCACCGCGCCGGTTTCAATCTGCGCCGGTTGGACGCCGGCGGCGCGGTATTCCGCATCCACAATCCGCTCAATGGCCGGAGCGTCGATCCAGTTGTCCGACAGCAGCGGCGTAAAGTGAATCGCGCTGCGGAACAGGAGTTCCTTCTCCGTAATTTCCAGCCTGGGGACAGTAAAGGCCGCGGCCGTATTGCGGACCGTCAGGCGCGAGAGTACCAGCTGGGTCGTGCTGGTGCCGATGTCGATTCCCACCGACAGCAGATGCCGCTCCATCTATCTCACCTGACGCAGGATTGCTTTCAGATCGTCCCGCATCGGCGAACGGGGATTGGAGGCCGTGCAGGGATCCGCCATTGCCGTATCAGCCAGGGCGTCCAGCGCCGCATCCAGTTCCGCCGCCGGGATTCCCGCCTGCTGCAGCGTGGCGGGAAGGTCCAGGGCGGCCCGCAGGCGGCAGACCGCTGCAATCAGATTCCGCAGCAGCAGACGCTCCGTCGCGCCGCTGACGCCGATGCTCCGCGCCAGGCTGAGATAGGCCCCCAGGCAGGCTGCGCTGTTGTATTCCAGCACTGCCGGCAGCAGAATTGCATTCAGGCGCCCGTGGGCAATGTGAAATCTGCCTCCCAGAGCATGGGCCAGGGAATGGCAGATGCCCAGCCCCGCATGCTGGAACGCCAGGCCCGCCATGGTTGCCGCCTCGTGGATCCGGCCCCGGACCGCCGGATCGCCCGCATAGGAAACGGGAAGCTGCTCCATGCAGACAGCAAAGCTGCCCCTCGCGAGAGCGTCGGAAAAGGCAGAGGCGCCCCTGGCCGCCAGTGCCTCCAGGTCGTGGGCCAGGACATCCATACCGGTGTCGGCGATCAGGCCCTTGGGCAGGGCGTGCAGCAGGCTGGGATCCAGGATCGCCCAGTCCGGGAGAAGCGCTTCATCCACAATCGGATGCTTGACGCCCCCGTGTGATACAATGGAAAACCCGGTGACCTCGCTGCCTGTGCCGGAGGTTGTGGGGATCGCGACAAACAGCGGCCGCCGCTCCTGCAGATACAGGATCGCCTTGGCGCAGTCCATGGGGCTGCCGCCTCCCAGCGCAATCAGAAGATCCGGCTGGCAGGAGCGGAACATCGCCTCCCCCTTCGCAACCAGCTCCGCGGAAGGGTCCGGCGTCACTTCGGAAAAAACAGAAACATGGTTTTTGGACGCCATGGCGCCCACTTTCTGCGCCAGGCCGGATTCCTGAAAAAACCGGTCCGTCACCACCAGGACGGAACCGGCACCGCACTGCTCCAGCTGTGACAAAGCGCCGTCCCCGAAAAAGATACGGGTTCTGCAGTGAAATACGTTCAAAGTCCCACCGCCTTTCTGCCATGTAGTATTTCCCAAAAAACCAAAAACATAAGCATTCTGCCAAAACTGGACGGCGCGGCGCGCCGTGTCCCGCAGGGCCATGCCGGCGCCGGCGAGATTCTCGGTTGACAAGCCGCTGCAAATATGGGATGATATATTTGAATCTGTTCCCGAAAACGGGAGTTTCCACAAATGAGAAACGGATGTGAGCATGCTATGAGCGATCAGGAATACCTTGTCGGTAAGTGCAGCAAGTGCGGGGAAGAACTGCGGGTGCCGGCCCGGCTGGAGCATTTTTCCTGCATGTTCTGCGGCGCAAAGCTGACGCCGCAGGATCTGGTGACGGAATTGACGCCGGTGGAGCTGGACGGCGATCCGGAGGAACTGATGCGCCGGGTCTGCACGGATCTGATCCGCTGCATCACCGATCATCCCGGCCTTCATAAAAAAATAAGCCGCAGGGAATACGAGCCTGCCTTCCTCCAGTACGAGCAGGCCTGCCGGAGCGTCTTTGAGGATCTGGACACAGCCTGCCGGATCGAACCGGAACGTCAGTCGGAGCGGATCGCCCAGGCTGTCACCGCCTTTCTGGATCAGCTGGAACAGGTCTGGATGCAGAACAAGGACTGGAAGCTGAAGTATAAGCAGACGCTGATTCGGGACGACGATAAAATGACCATTGCAATTTTCATGGTCCCCATGGTCGGCCATCTGGGGCTCTCCATCAGCCAGGAATTCTGCGACACGCTGCAGCGGCACTGGGTGGAGCGCAATCCCAAATCCCCCTTCTACGTCGGATCGTATGACGCCATTTCCGGCGGCTTCCGCAAGCGCTTCAAGCTGTGCTTTATCACCACGGCAGTCTGCGAAGAGCTGGGAAAGCCGGACGATTGCGCAGAGCTGACCGCCTTCCGCGCCTTTCGTGACGGCTATCTGATGTCCTGCCCCGACGGCCCCGCACTGGTGGAGGAATATTACGACATCGCCCCCGGTATTGTCACCTGCATCAATCACTGCGGCGACCGGGCCGCGCGCTACAGCGAGATCCGGGACCGGTATCTGGGGCCCTGCTATGAGGACCTGCTGGCCGGCCGGCCGGAGGCATGCAAGCTCCGTTATATCCGCATGGTGCGGGAGCTGCAGAAGCAGTATCTTTCATAACACCGCAAACAGACGCCGCAGCCAATTGAACCGAACCAGTAAAAGCGGACAATCGACAAAACGCCCCCTGATGTAGGAACATGGAAGTACTACATCAGGGGGCATTGTTATGGCCCGGAAATATGAAAACGTAAAGCTGCTTCTTCCGGCCGTCCGGCAGATGCAAGCGAAAGGGAAAACGAGGAAAGCGATTGCAGGGGATTTGGGGCAGCAAAGTGAAAGGGCAGCAAAGGATCTGCGCTGCCGAACACGACACAGGCAGGAAAAGGCCATTCCCAAACAGCGAGGGAGAACGCCTGCCATTTTCCCGGAAGCCAACGGGATGATTGACCACTGTATTCACTTCTGCAGCCATGCGCGTATCCGGTTAAAAACTGGAGAGGCGCCGCTTGCACGACGCCTCTCCTGACAAAACCTGATATTCCTGCTTCTGTTGGGCGTTTTTTGTGCTGTCTGCAGTCATTGGGGCAGTGCAATGCCGGCGGCGTCTGTTTGCAGGGAAAGCGGACGAAATGCGCCGGTTCTGCTCCGGCCCTCCAGGAAACCGCGGGTGATGCGGAGAAATTGGAAGACGCTGCACAGCACGCGCAGTTCAGTCCGCTTCCTCCTCCGCAGTACAGCAGCGCGCTGTAAATTCCAGCAATGCCTCCAGCGGCTCCGGAACCGGCTGCCCGATCCGGCATACGATCAGCAGTTCATTGGAAAGCGGCAGGCCCTCCACCTCCATACGAACCAGCCGTCCCTCCGCAGTGGCGGCCGAAGCCAGGAGCTCCGGCAGTACCGTGATTCCCAGTCCGGCCTGAGCCGCGGACAGCAGAGCCTGGGAATCGACACTGGTCCAGACCGGTTCCGCCCGGCGGCCGGCCAGATACAAAGCGCTGTCCAACGTGTCCCGGACTGCGCTGCCGGCCTCCCGCAGCAGCAGCCGTTCCGCGCAGAACGCCTCCAGATCCAGCTGTGTGCCGGCTGCCGGATACTCCGGCGCGCAGAATGCCGCCAGAGAATACTTGGAGAATGGCCGGCAGAGGAACGGCCCGTCCGGCCGCACCCCCTCCAGCAAAACCGCGTCCGCGCGGCCCTCCCGAAGCGTCTGCAGCGCCGCCGCCGCGCTGGTCACCTCCACCTGTACCGCCGTTTCCGGCCGCTGCATCTGAAACCGCCGCAGGATCTCCGGCAGCCAGTTGGCCGCAATGGTAATGCAGGAAACCAGACGAATCGGCGCAGACCGCTCCAGCTGCCCCATCCGGCGTTCCAAACGACCGCAGGCCGTGAGAACCGGCGCCGCCTCCGCCAGAAGCAGCGCGCCGGCGGCAGTTGGGTTCGCCCGCTTGGTCCCCCGTTCAAGCAGCACCGTCCCCGTCTGCATCTCCAGCTCCCGGACGGCGTGGGACACAGCCGACTGGGTCAGATACAGCCGCTCCGCCGCTCTGGTGAAATTCCCGGTTTCCGCCACCGCCCGGAAAATCTCCAGATTCCGCAAAGGCAGCATCGGCCTCCCTCCTGTCATGAATTAAATGAATGGCTTTCAGAAAAGAATAACATTTTATTTC
>JAHZEF010000017.1:3613-6303 GCA_019422005.1 Clostridiales bacterium | reverse complement strand
TCGGCGGCGGTTATGTGGTCGTGCCCATGGTGCGCAAGTACTTCGTGGAGTCCCGCGGAATGTTCACAGAGGAAGAGCTTTTGAACATGGCCGCCGTTGCCCAATCCACGCCCGGCGCCATCGCCGTCAATCTCTCCGCCCTGGCCGGCTATCGCGTGGCGGGAGCCGCCGGCGTGGCAATCAGCTGTATTGCCGCGCTTCTCCCGCCTCTGATCATTCTGTCTGTTATCTCCGCAGGATACGCAGCCTTTGCCTCCAATCCGGTTGTGGCCGCTGCTTTAAAGGGCATGCAGAGCGGAGTGGCCGCGCTGATCGTCGATTTGATTGCGGATATGGCTGCACGGATTCTGCAGGAGCGTTCTCTGCTGCTGACGCTCCTGGTTCCCGCCGCCTTTGCCGCAAACTTTTTTCTCAAAATCAATGTGGCAGTCATTCTGGCGGTATCCTGCTGCCTCTGCGCCGGCCGGGTATGGCTGCGGAAACGGAAGGGAGCGGCATCCTGAATGTATTGGACCCTGCTGAAAACCTTTTTTCTGATCGGCCTGCTCAGCATCGGCGGCGGCTATGCCATCATCCCGCTGATCCAGGAGCAGGTGGTGGAGCATTATGGCTGGATCTCCCAGCAGGTTTTCACCGACATCATCACCATCTCCCAGATGACGCCCGGGCCTTTGGCCGTAAATACCTCCACATTCATCGGGATTCAAACGGCAGGAATTCCTGGCGCGGTTCTGGCTACGGTTGGATGCGTATTCGCCGGCGTCTGCATTTCCACGGCCCTCTACCGTTTCTTTCAGCGACGGCTGCATTCCGCCTATGTCCTGGAGGTGCTCAACGGCCTGAAGGCCGCCTCTCTCGGGCTGATTGTCTCCGCGGCCGCCTCCATTCTGCTGCTTGCCTTTACCGGCGCGCCGGAGCTGAGCAGCGCTGGCGCCCTGGATTGGACGGCTGTCCTGCTGTTCTCAGCGGGGCTGCCGGCGCTGCGAAAGTGGAAACTGAATCCCATGCTGCTGATCGCGCTGACCGGCGCGGCCGGCGTCCTGCTCTGCTGAGCCGGCCTTCCCTCCAAAGGCGCCGCGCCGGAATTTCCCCGAAGCCATACCCCGGAACCGGCCTGCGGGGATACCGGCGCCTTGCCGGCGCTGTTGTCCCGCCTTCCGGCAGCCCCGGGGCCGCCGTACAGGGGCCGCCCTTGTTTTTCTGCTTCCCTTTCCTGCGAAAATCTGTATAATAAGACCATAAGTCTTGCAGGGAAGAGAGAATTGTCATGAATGCAGCTTCGAGCACGCCCGGGCGGCGGCGCATGGCCGCCTGCCTGATCGGCGCCAATTTTCTGGTCTACGGTATGAACGGCGCCTATTCCGCCTTTATGCCGGTCTATCTCAGCGCGCACCATTCCAGCATCGTCAAAGGGACGCTGTTGTCAATCGGCTCCATCGTCTCCCTGATCGCGCCGGTACTCATCGGAAAGCTCACCGACCGCGCGCGTTCGAAAAATGCGGTCCTTGCCGCCATCGTCATTCTGTCCGCGGTTCTGTTCGCCGCATCCTATCTTTCCAGCGCCGTAGGGTATCTGGCCGTCATGATCACGGCGCTGACCTTTGTCCGCGCGCCTTTCGGCGGGCTGGTGGACACCACGACGCTGGAATACACCGCCGCCAACGACCTCGCCTACGGCCCCATCCGCATGATGGGTACCGTCGGCTACGGTCTGGTCGCCTTTGTGATGGGCATTCTGGCCACCCGCAGCCTGGGCCTGGCATTCTCAGTCTACCCCGTCATTGCCGTTTTTGCAGTTGTCTGCCTGCTCTGCGGGCCGCAGATTCCGGGCCATGCGTCCCGGCGGGAAAAGCTTCAGGTGCTTCCTATTCTGCGCAGCCGCAATCTGCGCCTGCTGTTTTTATTAAACGGCGCCGTTTATTTTTGTTTCATCTACTATCAGCATTTTTACAATGAATACGTGCTGGACATACTGCAGCTGCCCACCTGGGTATGGGGCCTGAATACCTTTGCCACCATCGCGCTGGAGCTTCCCTTTTTCTTTCTGTTTGACCGCATTATGAAAAAAGTCAGCCTGAAAACCATGCTGACGCTCTGTATGGCCGTGTCCGTCGTGCGGTATCTTCTGCTTCCCACCGTCACAACCGCAGCCGGCATTCTGCTGACCGGCGCGCTGACAGGCGGCTGGATCACATTTGTCACGTATTGCGTCACGCTTTATATCCAGCAGCATATGCCGCCCGCGCTGATTGCCAGCAGCATCGGCCTGCAATATGCGCTGCCGGCCGGCGTCGGCACGCTGCTGGCCGACCTGGGCGGCGGCTACCTGACCAGCGCCCTCGGGATCCGCGGCGGCCTGTTTTTCTGTGCCGCAGTCTGCCTGGTTACACTGCCGAGCATCTTCTTCCTGCAGCTCCGGCCGCGGCCGGAAGCGCCGCGCCCCTGACCTGCCGAAAAAGGCTCCCGGCTGTTTGCCAGCCGGGAGCCTTTTCTGATCTGAATCAGCAGTCAGTCGATATCCCTGACCACCGTTTCCGGCGGCTGATCCAGCCGCTCGGGGTGCGCCAGCAGCTTGCGCATATACTTCAGCGCCGTCGCAAAATAAAAGCCGTCGCAAATCCGTTCGTCGCAATTCACCGTAAAATCTGCGAATTTTCTGGTCACAACCGTGCCGTCCGGCTCCACGCCGG
>JAHZEF010000017.1:0-3603 GCA_019422005.1 Clostridiales bacterium | reverse complement strand
TTTTTTTAAAGCAGAGAACGGCCTGCTCACAAGCATCCCGTCCGGCGCCACGCCGGTTTCCTTCCTCCTGCATCCCTTCGCCAAAAATACCGGCAGATTGCCAAACTCATAGAGATGGTGCACGATGGGCGGAATCCCCAGGGAACCCATGGAGGTCAGGATCACCGAGCCATGGAACGGGCTGACTTTCAGCAGAAACTTCGGGATCAGCCCGAAATAATCCATCAGCTTCAAAAGCCACACCACGAACTTCAGGAATACGCCGGGGATATAGGTGAGGAGCTTTGCCGTCTTGTCAAAATCCGAATTCAGCGCAGCCCCCTTCGCCTCCTCAATCTGGGCGTTGAGCTTACGGTAAACGTCTTCCGCCGTATCGGCCGGATCGAAATGCACCTTGATCATGGTATCCGGCGCATCCGTCGTCATCCTGGTCTTCACCGCCATGACAAACTCAATATCCCGGTCCCGGGAATAGACATGCTGCCCGGAGCAGAAACGGTTGATCGCAGGATACTGGGACACAATCCGCACATAGGACGCCAGAAACACATGGGTAATGCCAAAGCCGGACAGGCCCGCCAGACGCTTGGTCCGGACGTAACGCTCAATCGGCGTCAGGTCGATGGTGTCCGTAATCCAGTTGGATGCGGAGTCCCGGTTCGGCATGATGTACGCCGCCACATAGCTCATGGCAGAAATCGTCCGTACCCGGCGGCCGTCGGAGCGGTCGCCCCAGGTGGGGTAATATTCCGACCCGTCCGGCCTTCCCTGAATCGCCAGCGAAACTGCCAGGATGGACGCCGACATCAGCGTATTATGCAGAATCCAGGCCCACTGCAGGAAGGTATCCGCGCGGAGGATCACGGCGCGCTTCTCCGCCAGGAAAAAGCCCGTCAGGGCAGCCGCCGCAAACCAGAGCAGCCAGAAGTGTTTGACCTTTCCCGCTGTCACCCGGGTGTAAAACCCCGCCAGCGTGGCATACAAAACCCAAAGGAGAAAGACGATCCGCTTGAAGGAAAACATGGACAGCGCCAGCTGGCCAAAGCAGATCGCAAACATCCAGATCGGAATCGCCGTGCGGTAGAAATGGCGCTCTCCGGAAATCAGGATGATCAGTACGAACAGAATGCCCGCTGTTGTCGGCAATAAAATTTGGAACCACATTTCCGCACTGGTAACTGCGCCTTTCCCGCAGAACAGCGCAATGCGGGCCACTGCCGAGCAGAGCATCAGAGCCGCCGCAATCCAGGTCATCGCGTTTTTGCGCGATACATAATAAAATTCTCTCTTTTCCATAGCTTCAAAAGTATACCACATCGACTGTTTGAATGCAAATACAGTTTGTAATGCCTGCAGAAAGTTGTACCCCATACCAAATTGGACGTGCCGCCCCGGGCAGCTGTACTGCCCGGGACGGCACGTCCGGTCATGTTCCCATCCGGCGCGTTCTGTGTGCGGGCACTTTCCGGCGTCCGCGCACAGCGCTCACCGCAATCCGATCCCCTGCTCGGCAAACGCCTTCAGCAGCAGATCCATATCGGAAGGAATGGAGATCGGTTCCCCGCAGGCCTTGATGGCGTTGGCCACATCCTTGAGGCCGTTTCCGGTCACAACGCTGACCACGGTGTCGCCGCCGCCCAAGACCCCCTGCTCACAGAGCTTCCTGACACCAGCCGCGCCGGTGACACCGGCCGGCTCTCCGAATACGCCGCAGGTCCGTCCCAGCAGTTTCTGCGCCGCCATAATCTCCGCATCGGAGACGTTGACGACCAGGCCGTTGGATTCCCGGATTGCCATCAGCGCCTTATCCGCATTGCGCGGCACGCCTACGGCGATGGAATCGGCCAGGGTATTCTCCTCCATGGGATGCCAGGGCTGGTTCTCGGCAATCGCCCGGTTCAGCGGGCAGCAGCCTTCCGCCTGCGCCGAAATCAGGCGCGGCAGCCTGTCGATAAACCCGATGGCATACAGATCCTTGAGGCCCTTCCACAGCCCTGCGATGGTGCATCCATCCCCGACGGAGATGGCGATATAATCCGGCACCTGCCAGTCCAGCTGTTCCATAATCTCCAGGGCCACAGTCTTTTTGCCCTCGGAAAGGTACGGATTGATCGCCGCATTGCGGTTATACCACCCCCAGCGTTCAATGGCCGCTTTGGACAGTTCAAAGGTCTCCTCATAGCTGCCCTGTACGGAAATCACCGTGGCGCCGAAGGTCATCAGCTGCGCCACCTTGCCCTTGGGCGCTCTGGACGGCACAAAGATGAAGGTCTGCAGGCCCGCCGCCGCGGCATTGCCCGCCAGGGACGAAGCCGCGTTGCCTGTGGAAGAACAGGCGATCACCTTCGCGCCGGCCTCCTGTGCCTTGGCCACCGCCATGGCGGAGGCGCGGTCTTTCAGGGAGGCAGTCGGATTCTGTCCGTCATCTTTGACCCACAGCCGCTTCAATCCCAGCAGCCCGGCGAGGCGCGGTTCCTCATACAGCGGGCTCCATCCCACCCGAAGCGGCGTATTTTCCGTGCTGTCCTCAATGGGCAGCAGTTCCCGGTAACGCCACATGGAACGGTCGGTGCGGGCAGCCAGCTTTTCCTTGGTCAGCCGGGCCCTGATGTAGTCGTAGTCATAGATGATATCCAGAATGCCGCCGCATTCGCAGTTGGTCAGGCTGGGGACGGCCTCATACTCTTTTCCGCATTTGACGCACTTGCCGTATTTCACATTTTTCATAGCGGTTCTCCTTCTTGATCCATGAAAGGGCGGGGCGTTCGCCCCGCCCTGAGACTGGTTGAAACATGAGAACGATCACTCCCCGCAGCAGGGCGGGGGGATACGCAGGGTGCGAAAGGCCCCGCGGCATGCAGGCAGGCAAACCGGAAGGCCGCGAAGCTCTCCGGAAGCTTACAGGCCGGGCGCCGTCGGCGCGTTACAGGGCTTTGAGCAGGCCGGTGGCCTCGTTGAACTCGTTGATCAGCACATCCAGATCCCCGGCCTGCGCATGAACAGCGTCCCAAGTCCCTTCGGTATCATACCACTGCGCATTCAGGTCTTCCACATTCATCTGCTGCTGCTCCACCCAGGTATAGTACTTCAGGTTGTGTACACGCTTGCGCTCTGCGTAAGTCAGCTCCAGCATGCTGTCCGTCTTCAGCCCCAGCATGTGCAGATTGTGATCCAGCGCAGCCTCGTGGGCGTTGTAAGCGCCGTGCATCGCGTTCAGTTCCTCCACACGGGAGCGGTACATCACGGCGGAGTCGGTCAGGACGGTGGCGACCACGTCGTGCTCAGTCAGCTCATAATATTTCGCCATCTTGATGCAGCAGAGCACGTTGGCGATGCCGGAGATGCCCAGCCAGGTCAGCTTCTCGATGAGCGCATCGTCCAGTCCCAGCTCTTTTTTCAGATACTTCTGGCCGTCTTTGGTGTTGAACAGCCGCAGCAGCCGCTGGGAGTCCTCGTCGTCGATGGCGATGGCCATATCGGTGTTTTTGACATTGTGGATCCAGGGAATATGCTTATCGCCGATGCCCTCGATCCGGTGGCCGCCGAAGCCGTTGTTCAGGATGGTGGGGCACTGGAGAGCCTCGCCCACCGCCAGCTTCAGAT
>JAHZEF010000169.1 GCA_019422005.1 Clostridiales bacterium | reverse complement strand
GGCCAGCATCAACGCCATCACGGAAGTGGGCCTTGGCCGGCGCGTCAAGAACAAGGAAATGGTCGGCGGCCTGATCTGCGACGCCATCGGATCCAGCGGCGCGGCCGTCTTCGGCGTACTTCCCAACACCACCTTCAATCAGAATGTCGGCCTGGTCAACATGACGAAAATTGTCAACCGCTTCTCTGTGGCGACCGGCGCGATTTTCCTCTGCCTGTGCGGCTTCCTGCCGAAGCTGGTGGCTCTGGTTTCCATCATGCCCGATGCGGTATTGGGCGGCGCGACCGTCCTGATGTTCGGCCAGATCCTGTGCGGAGGCATTGCCCTGATTGCCAAGAGCGGCTTCACCGGGCGTGCCAATACCATTGTGGCGGCTTCCATCGGGCTGGGCTTTGGCCTTGGTTCCGACGCGGCGGCCATGGTGGGCTTCCCGGACTTTATCCAGCTGGTGGTCGGCGGTTCGGGCATTATCCCCTGCGCGGTTCTGGCAATCCTGCTCAATGTGATCCTTCCCAAGGAGAAGGAGGATAAGGAGATTGACGCGGCCATCGCTGCGGCGGAGGAAGCGGAAATGCGGGCTGCGGCAGAGGCGGTTGCCGCGGTGACCCAGGAGCATCAAACAGAATAGGATGGAACTTCTGCGTCCGCCGCACGCGAACCATTGGTGCGGCGGGCGCAGAAGCCATATCCATGGGATACGGCAGGAGGCGGTCCGCGTATACATTTGTGGATGTTTGCGGTATTTGCCCATGGGATTTCGTGGAAAGACACAAAAATGCCGCGCCCGGTGAAGTATCAGTTGATTTCTTTTTGGGCGGGTGCTAGAATTGAGACATAAAAGGTATTACAACATTACGACCATACGCCAATGAAGACTGCTTCCGGGAAGCGCGGCGCAGAGGGTGAAACAGGTAGCATATGGAATCCAGACTGGTTTTGGCATGTGAAATGATGGAGCACGAGATCCGGGCGGCCATGGGCAGGGCGGATCTGTCGTGTCCGGTCGTGTGGCTGGAGCGTGAGCTTCACAACGACCCGAAGCGCCTGAGAGAAGCGCTGCAGGAGCAGATCGATCAGGCGCAGGCGGAGGACGTGCTTTTGGCGTTTGCCCAGTGCGGCAACGCTGCGGTAGGCCTGAAGGCAGGCCGCTGCCGCCTGGTGCTCCCGCGCTTTGCCGACTGCATCCACCTGCTGCGCAGCCGCACGTCGGGGGATCCCGGCGAGGTGGACATCCGGACGCTGTATCTGTCCCCGGGTTTTTTGGAGGGCAGGTGCGGGCTGTTCCGGGATTACGACCGCTGCTGCGCGCGCTACGGCGCCAAAAAGGCGCGGCACTATCGGGCGGTCAGCATGATGGACACGGGTGCGGTCGATGCGGCGGAATATGCGCCGCGTGCACAGGAGCTGTCCGAACTGCTGGGCCTGCAGTATGAGACCTGCAGCGGGACGTTCCGGGTGCTGACAAAACTGTTTTCCGGCGAGTGGGACGATGAATTTGTGGTTATTCCGCCTGGCGGACAGGTGAAGGGGGAAGCCTTTTGGCAAACCGCGCCCTCGGCGTGGCTCACCTGACTTTGGGCGGATGATCGAATAAACTGTCATCATACAAAGAAGACAAAAAATTAGGAGGGTGCAACATGGCAGATTATTTAAAGCAGATTGAAGAGGCCGTGTATGACGGTGACGAGGATCTGGTTGTCGAACTGGTGGAAAAAGCGCTGGCCGACGGAACGGATCCGGAAGCGATTATTCAGGACGGCGGCGTTGCCGCGCTGAACCGCCTGGGCGACGATTTCAACAACATGGTCGTGTTCCTCCCGGAATTGATGATCGGCGGCGAGTGCATGAAGCAGCTCATCGCGCTGTGCAATCCCCATATGCAGGGCGGCAAGAGCGCGTTCAAGGGCAAAATTGTCATTGGCTGCGCCAAGGGCGACCTGCATGATATCGGCAAGAGCCTGGTTGCCACCCAGCTGGCCATCAACGGCTACGAGGTGATCGACCTGGGGACCGACGTGCCGACCAATAAATTTATTGACACTGCAGAGGCCGAAAAGGCCGATATCATCGCGGTTTCCTCTCTGCTGACGACCTCTCAGTATTATATGGAGGAGCTGATCACCCGTCTGGTACATGAGGGCAAGCGCGACCGCTACAAGGTTGCGGTCGGCGGCGGCCCGATCGGGCCCGAGTATGCCGAGAAGATCGGGGCGGACGGCTACTCCCGCACGGCCGGCCTGTCGGTCAAGATGGCCAACCGGCTGATGGAAAAGAAACCCGGCGACGCATTGGTGGTTGAGGTCTGACCGGCGTCGGGTTGTCAAAATGTGTGATACGGACTGAATTTAAGGGAGGTTCATTAACAAATGGAGAAGCAGAGAAAAATCCTGAGAACATTGGACAGAGCGCGCCTGGGCGAGCGTGTCACGGAAAAAGATTGGGATCAGAAGATCGTTCCCAAAACGCTGCGTGAAGTTGCCAAGGAATTTGGCCTGATGGGCACCTGCGACCCGGACAATCCCATCAACTGCGACGACGAGCTGGCCGACCGCTTCTTCAAGGCCGGCTGGGAGGCCGCCCTGCGTTTGGGCTTTTTCTGCCCCGATACGGAGTCGATTATCAAAATTGACGCCGACGAGCTGGAGCGCGAATTCAAGAAGGTTCCCGGCGAGTTTGTCGTGGGCCAGGGCGCGGAGCAGTCCCACGTGGTTGCCCGCCGTCCGGAAGATCCCCGCAAGCCGATTTTCTGCGCGCCGCTTTCCATCCAGATGAATGAAGAACTGTATATCCCCCTGGTGGAAGGCATTGTCAGCAGCCGCCTGGTGGATATGCAGGAGGGCCCGTCCCTGGATACCGTAATGGGCAGCCCGCTGCTGGCCGATTCCCCCTATGAGACGTTTGCCGGCATCTATGAGTACCATATGCGCAAGGAAGCGCAGTGGCGCGCCGGCCGTGTGGGCATGGGCAATTCCCTGGTCTCCAGCGCCAGCACCCACTTCGGCTTCCTGGCGGCGTTCAACCTGTATGAGCAGCCGCAGCTGTGCCTGTGCCTGAATCCGGCTTCCCTGAAGATCAACTACACGACGCTGCATAAGTGCATCGTGGCCTATGAGCTGGGCGGCGTCGTCCGCAGCGAGTCTCCCACGATGATCGGCGGCTATACCGGCGGGCCGGAGACCACGGCCATCGCCTCCATCGCCACCGACCTGCTGCAGTATCCCATGTGCGGTTCTGCGCTGCCCGGATCTCCCAGCTACGACATCCGCTATGCCGGCAACTGCGGCCGCCACGGCGTCTGGACCCAGTCCATCGCCACCCAGGCCATTACCCGCAACAGCAACATCCTGCAGATGAAGACCATCAACCAGGTTTCCGGCCCGATGACGGAAATGTTCTTCCTGGAGTCCATCGTCGGCATGACGGCTGCTTCCGTCTCCGGCCAGACCTTCACCATCAGCCCGCGCAGCGCCGGCGGTTCCAAGAAGAACGGCCTGACGCCGATCGAGTGCTGGTACAACGCCGCCGTCTTCAAGGGCGCTGCCGGCCTGTCCCGTGCGGACGCCAACCGGATCGTCAAGGAAGTCATTCCGAAGTTTGAGGATGCGCTCTTTGATCCTCCCAAGGGCATGACGTTCCAGGAACTGTATGACATTCCGACGCTGACCCCCAACCAGGAGTACGTGGATCTGTATTTGAAGATGCGCAAGTATGCTGAGGATCTGGGAATCCCGATGCCCGGCGACGGTATCCTGAGCTAAGGAAAGCCTCTGTGTTCGCCGCAATCCTCGCATTGCGGCGAACACATTTTATATCTGCATGCTGACGGGATGCGAACTGATGTATAGGTCTGTGTAAAAGGAGTGTGTAGAAATTATGCTGCCAATTGAACGGGTGCTTGCGGTATTGAACCATCAGGAACCGGATCGCGTACCGGTATACCCGCTGATCAACAGTATTTCGAGAAATTATCTGGGAATTGACTATGCCGAATGGACAAAGGACGTGGATAAATGCGCGGAGTGCATCATCCAGGCTACAAGGGACATCGGTGTGGATGTTGTATGCTCCCTGGTAGACCTTTCGGTAGAGGCTGCAGACTGGGGAATGCCTATGCGATATCCGCCTGATGCAGCAGCGGGGCCGGATACCAGCGTGCATTTAATCAATTCAAAGGAAGATTTTGAAAAGGTCATACGCTTAAATCCACGGGAAACGCCAAGAATGAGCGGCCACATCCGCCTGGTGCAAAAGCTGATGGACGAATTGGGAAGCGAGTATCCGGTTGTGGCATTTGTTTTTGCACCTCTTGGTTTGCTCAGTATGCTGACAGGCTTGGCCAGGCTTTTAAAATTTATGGTGAAGTCGCCGGATATCATTCACAAAGCGCTGCGCAACGTAACGGACACGTTGAAGGATTATATTCTGGCGCTTCATGAAACCGGCTGCCCGGCCATTATGTTCGACACACTGTATGCGTCGCAGTCTATTCTGAGCCCGCAGATGTGGGATGCCTTTGAAGGCCCCTATGTTCAGGAGCTGGCCGAATTGGTTCATGGACTGGGGATGATGGTGATGATCCATAATTGCGGCAACGGAATTTATTTCAAAGAGCAGATTGCGCGGATGCGCCCGGAGGCGATTTCCACTCTGCATATGCCGCCGGATTGCGCGTCAATGGAAGAATGCAAAGAAAAGTATGGCAGTCAGACCACAATTATTGGCTGTATCCCGCCGGAAATGCTGGCAACTGCCACCGAAGAAGAGGTTCGGGCGGAGTGCCGCCGGGAGATTGATATTTTCAAAAAGGACGGCGGGTTTATCCTGGCGACAGGCTGTGAATATCCCAGCGCGATGGAGGATCATTATGCCCGGGTGATTGTGGAGGAAGCCAGAACATACGGACGGTATTGACGGCTTTTGGACAGGAGGGCCTGGGCATGATGGAGACTGTGGCGCTCAAGGTAATCCTTGAGAAGGCATGGAGCGGTTTGCCGTTAACCAGAAGCAACATAAAGTATC
>JAHZEF010000168.1 GCA_019422005.1 Clostridiales bacterium | reverse complement strand
GAGATACGCGCGGCTGTCCCCCACATTGGCAATCACCGCCATCTGCGGCAGCAAAAATGCGGCAACCAGCGTCGTCCCCATCCCCTCAAAATCGGTGCTGACCTTTGACTGCTCAAAAACCGCCGTATTTGCCAGTTCCACCGCATCCCGCAGGATCTTCTCAATCTCCGGCGCGTCCATATCTGTCCGGGCCATCCGCCGGATTTCACCCACAAACACTTCGGCGGCAAGCCGGCTCGCCACATTTCCGGATTTTGCGCCGCCCATGCCGTCACATACAACGAGCAGCATGCGCTGCCGATCCAGCGGGACGATCTCATAGAAATCCTGGTTCTGCTTCCGCACGTTCCCCAGGTCTGTCAATCCCCATGCTTCCATTTCGGCTCCTCCTTTTCAGCAGCTTCCGATTCCTTCATCATGTTTCTGCGCAGCTGGCCGCAGGAGGCGTCAATATCGCCGCCCAGGGACCGCCGCACGGTGGCCGGAATGCCGCGGCGCTCCAAAATCTGCTGAAACCGCGCGATCGCCTGCCGCGTGCTGGGCCGCAGCCCGCTTTCCCGCACCTGATTCAGCGGGATCATATTGACATGCGCAGCCATACCGCGGAGCTTCGCGGCCAGCAGCTCCGCCTGCTCCTCCCTGTCGCTGACGCCGTTGATCATTGCATATTCAAACGAGATCCGGCGGCCCGTCTTTTCAAAATACCGCCTGCAGGCGTCCAGCAGCACATCCACCGGGTATTTCCGGTTGACCGGCATGATGGCGCTGCGCGATGCGTCGTCCGGGGAGTGAAGCGAGACCGACAACGTCAGCTGCAGCTGCTTCTCGGCCAGCAAATCGATTTTATCCACCAGGCCGCAGGTGGACAGGCTGATATGCCGCATGCCAATCTGCAGGCCGTCCGGACTGTTTACCAGTTCCAGAAACCGGAGAACATTGTCCAGATTATCCAGCGGCTCGCCAATGCCCATCAGGACGATATTGGAAATCTCCTCTCCGGAATCCAGCGCCGTAAACAGCACCTGATCCAGCATCTCCGCCGGCGTCAGGCGCCGCACCAGGCCGCCCAGCGTCGAAGCGCAGAACCTGCAGCCCATGGCGCAGCCCACTTCCGATGAAATGCACACCGTATTGCCGTACCGATACCGCATCAGGACTGTTTCCACGCAGTTTCCGTCCCGCAGCCCCCACAGATATTTTACGGTTCCATCCTTTTTGGACCGCTGCTTCCGCACAACCCGCGGAACGGAAATCTCATACCGCTCCCCAAGCCGGCCCCGCAGGTCTTTGGAAAGGTTGCTCATGTCCTGAAACGACACCGCGCCCCGATGCAGCCAGGTATAGACCTGCCTGGCCCGGAACGCCGGCTCCCCCAGCTCCCGCAGCGCCGATTCCAGTTCCGAAAGCGTCATGGATTTGATGTCCTGTTTCATACCTGTCTCCTCAGCTTTGCAATGAAAAAACCGTCGCACGCATGCAGACAGGGCAGCAGCGTAAGCATACCCGGGCGTTCTTCGGAAAGAGCCGGCGGCAGATGCATGGGCTCCGGCACAAATGCGCGGTTTTCCTCCAGGAAGGCCTGAACCACCGCCTCGTTTTCCCGCCTGAGCACCGTACAGGTGCTGTAAAGCAGGACCCCGCCGGGCCTGACATACCCCGAAACCGTGTCCAGAATCCGGCGCTGCATCTGCGGCAGCGCTTCCAGGGCCGTCAGATCCTTCTCACGAATATCCGGCTTTTTTCGAATAACACCCAGGCCAGAGCATGGAACGTCTGCAATCACGGCGTCCATGCTGTCTTTCCATTCCTGCCTCCATTGCGCGGCGTTGTGCTCCATTGCATGCAGGATCCCAATCCCCAGCCGGTCTGCGCCTCTCTGAAGCAGCGCGATCTTGTGGCTGTGAATATCACAGGAAATCAACTCGCCGCGGTTCTCCATCTCCATCGCCGCCGCAAAGCTTTTTCCGCCCGGCGCGGCGCAGCAGTCCAGCACCCGCATGCCGGGCGCCAGCCCCATCACCGCCACCGCCAGCCTCGCCGCGGCGTCCTGAACCAGAATGCTGCCGTCGCGGAAGCTGTCCATGGCTTCCAGGCTGCCCGTCCCGCTCAGCTGAAAGCAGCCGGGCATCCAGGGATGCCGCGCAAAAGGCAGATTCTGCGCCTCCCAGCGCGCCTGCAGGGCCTGTGCGCTCGACTTCAGCGGGTTCACCTGCACGGTGGTCCCGGGCGCTTCGTTATGGCTCTGCAGCAGCGGCTCCAAAAGCGCGTCGCCCACATTCTGCCGCAGCAGCTCCACCAGCTCCGCCGGATGGGAGTACCGTACGGACAGTTCTTCCGGCTGCGGCAGGCAGCCTTCCGCCCGCGCCATGGCGCGCAGCACGCCGTTAATCAGCCCGGCGGCCCTGGGGTTGGCATACCGCTTCCCCTGTTCCACCGCCTCGTTGACCGCCGCAGAATCGGGAATCCGGTCCATCAGGGCGATCTGATACGCGCCCAGGCGAAGAATATCCAGCACAACCGGCTGAAGCCGGCCAATCGGCCCCTTCAAAAAGCGGGACAGATAGAAGTCCAGGAGCATCCTGTTCTGCAGCACGCCGTAGCAAAGACGCGTTGCCAGCGCAGCGTCGCGGCTGTCCAGCCGATCCCGGCCGATATATTCCTTTAACGCGCCGTCCGGCCACGCGCCGGTCTTGCGGCAGGCAATCAGCGCCGCCAGCGCCGTGTCCCGTGCCGACATCAACAACACCTCACAGTTCGATGGGATGCCCTCTGAAATAGTCCGGTGCAGCCATCCGTTTGCCACCCTCCGCCTGCAGCTGCGTGACCAGAACGACGCGCCCTTCTCCGCAGGCAACGGCGAGCCCCTTCCGGTTCAGCTCCAGAAGCGTGCCGGGGGAACGGTCCGTCCTCTGATCCGTATATTCAATCCGGTAAATTTTGAACCGCCGCCCTCCCAGTTCCGCCGTGGCAACCGGCCACGGGATCAGTCCGCGGACATGATCCACAATCCGCCGCGGCGGCAGGCTCCAGTCAATCGGAGCCATCTCCTTGGTCAGCATCGGGGCAAAGGTTGCCTGGGAGGGATCCTGCGGCGTCCGCGTGACCGTTCCGTCCGCGATATGCCGCACCGTGTCGGACAGCAGCCCGGCGCCGATTTCCGCCAGGCGGGCCATCAGTTCCTCCGAAGTCTCCATCGGATCTATGGCAGTCTTCCGCACTTCTATCATATCGCCGGCGTCCATCTCAGCCGCCATGTACATGGCGGTCAGGCCGGTTTCATTGAGGCCGTTGAGGATCGCCCACTGCACAGGGCCGGAGCCCCGGAGCGCCGGCAGCACGCTGGCATGGATATTGACGCAGCCCAGGGGCGGGATATCCAGCACCCGCTGCGGCAGGATTCTCCCATAGGCGACCACCAGAATCAGATCCGGGCGCAGCGCACGCAGCGCTTCCACCGCCGCATCATCCCGGAAGCCTGCCGGCTGAAACACCGGAAGGCCGACAGACTGTGCAAATGCTTTGACCTCGCTGACCGACAGCTTCATCCCCCTGTTTTTCGGCGTGTCCGGTTTGGTGTAAACGCCGACCAGGTCGCAGCCGTCCTCATACAGCCGGCGCAGGCAGACTGCTGCAATGGCCGGCGTCCCCATAAATACGATTCTCATGCGTCTTCCCCTTCGCCGTCCGCCCCGTAAAGCTCCTGCAGCTCCGCTTCCGTCAGGAAGCGCTCCACCTTTTCCGTATACAGGTGCCCGTCCAGATGGTCCAGCTCATGGCAGAATCCGCGGGCAGTCAGCCCTTCGCCTTCCGCCTCATACCAGTTGCCGTCCCGATCCTGGGCGCGTACTTTCACCACGTTGGGGCGCGTGACAATACCGTATTTCCCCGGTACGCTCAGGCAGCCCTCCAGTCCGGACTGCTCTCCGCTCTGCGCAATGATGACCGGATTCACCAATTCCAGCACAGACTCCCCCGTGTCCACCACGACCACTCTGCGCAGTACGCCGACCTGCGGCGCCGCCAGCCCCACGCCGTTTGCGTCTTTCAGCGTTTCCACCATATCATCGATCAGTTCATGCAGCCGGCCGTCAAATTTTGTGACCTCCCGGGACACCTTGTGCAGCGTCGGCTCGCCCTCTGTCAGAATATTCCTCAAAGCCATTTCAAATCATCCTCTCAATCATAGGGGTTGACGTCTGCAAAGGCTGTCACGCCCCTGCTCCGCCCGTCCCTTGCAAATTCCCGCAGCAAATAGGTCAGCAGCTGACGCACCTGCCGCGTATTGGTGCAGCCCAGCGTCAGCCGATAGCGATACCGGTTATTCACCCGGGCCACCGCCGCGGGCGCAGGCCCCAGGATCTGCATGTGCAGCCCCTGATACGGCGCCGACTCCAGCATCCGGCACAGCATCTGCCGGAAAAGCGACGCGCCGCCGCGCACATGGTTTTCCAGCGCCCCGGTGAACATGACCACGATCATGTCGCAAAACGGCGGGCAGTTCCGCAGCCGCCGCAGGGAAACTTCCATCTCATAAAAGCGGTCGTAATCCTGCTCCGCCGCCAGACGGATCACCGCATTCTCCGGCGTCATGGTCTGGATCATTGCCGTACCGCTGGCCGCCCCCCGGCCGGAGCGGCCCACAACCTGCGTCAGCATGGAAAACGTTGTCTCTGCGGCCCGGAAGTGATCCGTATACAGGGACATATCCGCATCCAGCACGCCGACCAGCGTCACATTCTCAAAATTCAGCCCTTTGGCCACCATCTGCGTCCCGACCAGAATCGGTATTTTCTCCGTTTCAAACCGGGACAGCAGCGCTTCATGGCTGTTGACCGCGCCCACCGTGTCGGCATCCATCCGCAGCACCTGAGTATCCGGCAGCAGCTGCGCCAGTTCCTCCACCACCTTCTGCGTCCCCGTGCCGACCTGCTTCAGATGCCCCCCGCATACAGGGCAGCACTGCGGCAGCGGCTCGGAATGGCCGCAGTAATGGCACATCAGGCGGTGGTTCGCAGCGTGATAGGTCAGATGGATGCTGCACCGCGGGCACTGGGG
>JAHZEF010000167.1 GCA_019422005.1 Clostridiales bacterium | reverse complement strand
GGAGGGCTGGCACGACTTTGACAATGAATTCCGCCTGTACAGCGATGAGTTCATCCGCACCAAGGACGCGCCGTGCGGCGAAGACCCCATGCTCATGTTCTTCACCTCCGGCACCACCGGCTATCCCAAGGCCGCCGTCCAGTGCCACAAGTATCCGCTGGGGCATTTCATCACCGCCAAATACTGGCACTGCGTCAATCCCGACGGGCTGCATCTGACCATTTCCGATACCGGATGGGCCAAGGCCATGTGGGGCAAGCTCTACGGCCAGTGGCTCAATGAGGCCGCCGTGTTCGTCTACGACTTCGACCGCTTCTCCGCGGCGGACATCCTGCCCATGTTCGCAAAATACCATATCACCACCTTCTGCGCTCCGCCCACCATGTACCGGATGCTCATCAAAGAGGATCTGAGCCACTACGACCTCAGCTCCATCGAGCACGCCACCATTGCCGGCGAGGCGCTGAACCCCGAAGTGTTCCATCAGTTCCAGAAGGCCACGGGACTGCGGTTAATGGAAGGCTTCGGCCAGAGCGAAACCACCGTTATGATCGGCAATCTTGTCGGCATGAGCCCCAAAGTCGGCTCCATGGGCAAGCCGGTCCCCCTGTACCCTGTGGATCTGGTGGATCCCGACGGAAACAGCGTGGAAGTCGGCCAGGTGGGTGAAATTGTGATCCGTGCCAAAAAAACCGATATCTGCGGCCTGTTCCGCGGCTATTACAACAATCCTGAAGGTACCGACGCCGCCTGGCACGACGGCCTTTATCACACCGGCGATACCGCCTGGCGCGACGAAGACGGCTACTTCTGGTATGTGGGACGCGTGGACGACCTGATCAAGTCCTCCGGCTACCGGATCGGGCCATTCGAAATCGAGTCGGTCATCATGGAGCTGCCCTATGTCCTCGAGTGCGGCGTGTCCGCCGCGCCCGATGAGGTCCGCGGCCAGGTGGTCAAGGCCTCCATCGTGCTGACCAAAGGCACAGAGGGCACGGAAGCGCTGAAAAAGGAAATCCAGAATTATGTCAAGCAGCGCACCGCCCCCTATAAATACCCCCGCATCGTGGTCTTCCGCGAGGAGCTCCCCAAGACCATCAGCGGCAAGATCCAGCGCAACAGGCTCTGACATCCGGAAGGAGAAATCATGACAGAAAAACGAGTGACGCTGTTCGCAGGCCATTATGGCTCCGGCAAAACCAATATCGCAGTCAACTACGCGCGGATGCTGGCCCGGAGCGGCCGCCCGGTTGTCCTGGCCGATCTGGACATCGTCAACCCCTATTTCCGCGCCAAGGACAGCGAGGCCGAACTGGCACGGGACGGCGTCCGGCTGATCAGTTCCCCCTATGCCAATTCCAACGTGGATATCCCGGCCATTCCGCAGGAGATGTATTCCGTCATAGACGACAAAAGCCGATATGCCGTTCTGGACATCGGCGGCGACGACCGCGGCGCGCTGGCGCTGGGCCGCTACGCGCCGGGGATCCTCCAGGAGGGCGACTATGAGATGCTGCTGGTCATCAACTGTTACCGTCCCCTGTCCCGCAGCGTCCCCGACGCTTTGGAGATTATGCGGGAAATTGAGCGTGCCGGCGGCCTGCGCTTCACGGCCATCGTCAACAACTCCAATCTCGGGCCGGAGACCACGCCGCAGGCTGTTCTGGACTCCGTCCCCTATGCGGAGGCGATTGCCGGGGAAAGCGGCCTGCCCATCCGAATGACCACAGTGGATCATCGCCTGCTTCCGGAGCTGGAGGGGAAACTTTCCAATCTTCTGGGTCTTGTGCTGCAGGCCCACGACTTTTTTTGACAAATCCCATACATCCATGTTATGCTGTATGGCAGCTGGAAGATTCCGAAGGCTGCCCTGTCAGCCCCGATCATAAAGCATTCCCAAATCAACAAGGGAGGAAATACCATGGCAAACGTAACTTCTAATGAAGACCTTTGCAAGGGCTGCGGTCTGTGCGTGGACGCATGTCCCAAAAAGATTCTGCGCCTTTCGCCTGAGCGCATCAACGTCAAAGGCCACCATCCGGCTGAAATGACCGACCAGGAAAAGTGCATTGCCTGTGCTTTCTGCGCCACCATGTGTCCGGATTGCGTCATTACCGTAGAGAAATGAGAGGTGTAACAGCATGGCAGACAAAGTTTTAATGAAGGGCAACGAGGCCATCGCCGAAGCTGCAATCATGGCCGGATGCCGCTTCTATTTCGGTTATCCCATCACGCCCCAGACTGAGATTGCCGCCTATATGGCCAAGCGCATGCCGAAAATCGGCGGTACCTTCCTGCAGGCGGAAAGCGAAATCGCCGCCATCAACATGGTGTACGGCCTGTCCGCCGCCGGCAAGCGGGTGATGACCTCCTCTTCCAGCCCCGGACTTTCCCTGAAGGCCGAGGGCCTGAGCTACATCGCCGGATCCGACCTGCCCTCCGTGGTGGTTAACGTCCAGCGCGGGGGGCCCGGCCTGGGCGGCATCCAGCCCTCCCAGTCCGATTACTTCCAGGCTACGCATGCGCCCGGTCACGGAGACTTTCATATGATCGTCCTGGCCCCCTCCTGTGTCCAGGAGATGGCGGATCTCACCATGAAGGCCTTTGATCTGGCCGACAAATACCGCATGACCGCCATGGTGTTCGCCGACGGAACCATGGGGCAGATGATGGAGCCGGTCAGCCTGGACGCCAGCAGCGTACAGGAATACGACAAGCCCTGGGCTGTCACCGGCACCGGCATGAAGCGTCCGCACAACATCGTCAACTCCCTGTCCCTGGATCCGGCGGAGCTGGAGCGGTTCAATTTCGCCCGTTATGAGCGTTACCGGGCCATTGAAGAGAACGAGGTGCAGTACGAGGAGTACCTGATGGAGGACGCCGATGTCTGCGTCGTGGCCTACGGCATCACCTCCCGCGTCAGCAAGAACGCCATCAACGAAGCGCGCCGGAAGGGTATCCGGGTCGGCATGCTCCGGCCCATCACCCTGTGGCCGTTCCCGAAGAAGGCTCTGGCAGCCGCTGCAGAGAAGGTCGGTTCCTTCCTGTGCGTGGAGATGTCCATGGGACAGATGCGCGAGGATGTGGAACTGGCCACCCGCTGCAGAAAGCCGGTCTATCTGTGCAACCGTGTCGGCGGCATGATCCCGTCGCCGGCAGAGGTACTGCAAGCCATCGAAAACGCTGCAAAGGGAGGGAATCAGGCATGAGCATCGTATTTCAAAAGCCCCACGCCCTGACGGACACCCCGTTCCACTACTGCCCGGGCTGCACCCATGGCATCATCCACCGTCTGGTGGCGGAAACCATCGACGAGCTGGGCATTGAGGGCAAGACCATCGGCGTCGCCCCTGTGGGATGTTCCGTCCTGGCTTACAACTATTTCGCCTGCGATATGATTGAGGCCGCCCACGGCCGCGCCCCCGCTGTCGCCACCGGCTGCAAGCGCGCGGAGCCCGGCAACATCGTCTTCACTTACCAGGGCGACGGCGATCTGGCCTCCATCGGCACTGCCGAGATCGTCCACGCCGCGGCCCGCCGCGAGAACATCACCGTTATCTTTGTCAACAACGCCATCTACGGCATGACCGGCGGCCAGATGGCGCCCACAAGCCTTCCCGGCCAGGTCACCCAAACCTCCCCCTATGGCCGCGACGTCAAAACCGTGGGCTATCCGGTGAAGGTCTGCGAGATGCTCTCGCAGCTGGACGGCGCAGCATATCTGGAGCGCGTGGCCGTCAACAATGTCAAAAACGTCAGGGCCGCCAAGAAGGCGATTCGGAAAGCGTTTCAGAACCAGCTGGACGGCAGGGGCTTCAGCCTGGTGGAGGTCATTTCCTCCTGTCCGACCAACTGGGGTATGACACCCCAGAAGGCCCTGGAATGGGTGGAAAGCGATATGATCCCCTATTATCCGCTGGGCGTCTACAAGGATATTACAAAGGAGGAAGCCTGAATGAGCACCACCAATCTGCTGTTTGCCGGTTTCGGCGGCCAAGGCATTCTGTTCTCCGGCAAGTTTCTGGCTTACAAGGGCCTGATCGAAGACCGTCAGGTCTCCTGGCTCCCCTCCTACGGCCCGGAAATGCGCGGCGGCACGGCCAACTGCTCCGTCATTTTATCGGATGAGCCCGTGGGCTCCCCCATTGTGGGAAATCCCGATGTGCTGATCGCCATGAACCTTCCGTCCCTGGACAAATACGAGGACGCCGTGGTTCCCGGCGGCAAAATCTTTGTGGATTCCACACTGATCAGCCGCAAAGTCCGGCGCACCGACGTCTCCGTCCACTACATCCCCGCCACCAAGCTGGCGTCTGACAATCAGATGCCCACTCTGGCCAACATGATTATCATGGGAAAAGTGCTCCGGGAATGCCCCGAACTGGGCGGCAGCAACATTCAGGACGCGCTGAAAAAGGTCGTCTCCGCCCGTCATCAGGATCTGCTGGCCGTCAACGAAAAGGCGCTGCAGCTGGGGCGCGATTATCAGGAGGCCTGAACCGGATCCCCCTCCTGGAAGCCAAATACCCCCTTCCGGCCGGAGCCCCGTCCCTTCCCGCTTCCGTCGCCGGCAGCTTCCCTCTGCATGGCCGGAGCGGAACCGCAGCGCGCCGGAGCGCCTGTGCGCAATCCGTCAAAAACGCCGCAGCCAATTGGCTGCGGCGTTTTGCTATAAACGGCTTCTCCGGACCGTCGTCCGGAAATCGCCCCCTGCGCCTTATGGATTCAAACTTCTATGCATCGCGAACGCCGCCGGCCCAATCAGCGGGGAGGTTCCCATGAAGCGCGACCCTTTCACCTCTGTGACCACCTGCCGCGGAAAAAACTGATGGTCGCGGATATACTGCTCCAGGGGGGCAGCGAGCAGCGGCGCCGCCTGTGCATAGCACTCGCCCAGAAAAATACAGCCCGGATTAAACAGGTTCACCAGCGTCACCAAACCGGCTCCCAGATATTTCACCAGACGCTCAAAACCCAGTCGGCAGATTTCGTCTCCCTGCTCCACGCCGCTCAGGAAATCCTGCCAGTTATTATAGGCGCAGGGAGCGCCCCTTTTTTCAAACTCC
>JAHZEF010000166.1 GCA_019422005.1 Clostridiales bacterium | reverse complement strand
ATGGTCTTCATGGATCCGGCCACCGCGCCGGCAGCGGATTCATCCCGTTCGCCCTTTTCGTTGACGGTAACGGAACTGTTGAACTTCTGCATGATCCACATGGAGAACCACTGGGAAGCAGCGGAAATCACCGGGATCAGGAACAGGCCGATGGAGGCCCATCCCGTCAGCGTCCAGAACTTCCATGTGGGCACCAGGCCCAGGTTGACGCCCAGGAAATCAAAATTGATCGGCGTCAGATTGACGTTGGCCAGCGCAGGGATCGCCTCGCGGATCTGCGGAAGGAACTCCCCCACATGGCTGGCCGCCGCCAGCTGCTGATAGTACGTGTTGCCGCCCAGCTCCACCTGCTTGCCGATCACTTCGACAATCTGGGCGGCATGCTCGGCGCTCAGATGCATCATGTAGACCAGCGGTTCGCGGATAACCTGGTACAGGGGGATCAGGATCAGCAGAGGGATGAAGGACCACAGGCAGCCGCCGGTGGTGGAGATGCCCTCTTTTTTGTAGAGCTTCATGACCTCCATCTGATATTTGTTTTTATCGTCGGCGTATTTCGCCTCCAGGGCCTTGACCCTGGGCGCAATGCGGGACATTTTCATCATGCTTTTCTTGCTCTTCATGCTGATCGGCAGCAGAATGAGCTTGATGGCCACGCCGAACAGAATCAGCGCCAGGCCGTAGCTGTTGGTCAGCTGATACAGCCATTCCAGCACATAGCCGAAGGGAACTCGGATGATATCGGCAATATTCATGTTGTCGTCCTTTCATTGGTAGACTGGGAGCGCATCTGCACCGCCTTCAGGGGACCGGATCGAAGTAGTCCCCCCTGTAAAAAGGCTGGCACCGCAGGAACCGCCGGAACGCAAGCCAGCCGCCCTTGCAGGCGCCGTATTTTTCGATTGCCTCCACTGCATACTGGGAGCAGGTGGGCGAAAAGCGGCACCGGGGCGGAAAGGCGGGCGATATATGCTTTTGATACCCTCGAATCAATGCCAGAAGCAGCCGTTTCATCTTCATTCCTCTCCGCCTTCCTGCAGCAGGCCGAGGCGGCCGGCCAGCGAAAGGTAGGCCTGCTCCAGCTGCCGGTACTCCGCATCCACAGCGCGGCTGCGGGCGACGACCACAAGATCATAGCCGCGGCAGAACCGGTGCTCCTGAAGCCGGTAGATTTCACGCAGGCGGCGGCGCAGCCGGTTGCGGGCCACCGCATGCCCCAGCTTGGCCGATACCGTCAGCCCCACCCGGTTGCAGGCCTGTCCGTTTCTGCGGCAGTAGAGAACCAGGTAGCGGTTGGCGGCGCTGGAGCCGCGGCGGTACAGCCGCCGGAACAGGTGATTCTGTTTCAGGGATTGGGAAAACTGCATGGACTTGCCTCCCCGGAAAACTGCGGCATTTTCAGACATAAACGGAGGGGGCGAACAGAAAAAGTTTCCATTCACCCCTTAAAAATCGTGTTCGAGCAGTATTCTGCGGTCCGGATTCTTAGTAGGTCAGCTTGGCTCTGCCTTTGGCACGGCGACGGGCCAGGACCTTGCGGCCGTTGGCGGTGGACATTCTTTTTCTGAAGCCGCAGACCTTGGATCTGTAACGCTTCTTGGGCTGATAGGTACGAACGGTAGCCATTTTGAGTACACCTCCTGATAAGAATATGCTCAACAGCCGCCGCAGGGCGGCCGCAGCGAGTTCATTTAGGCATAGCTACCCCTTTGAGGGGAAGATACGGATGCTATTATATCGTATGGCTTATCCGGCTGTCAACCGAAATTTGCATGTTTTTTGGCGGAAATCCCAAACTTGTGCCCCGGAAACAGCCGCCGCACAACATATGGGACAATTCAGCGCTTTCTGGCCGCCGGCGCCGTGCGTTCCTGCACTTCCAGCAGCGTGCCGATGATCTGGTTGGACAGCAGCAGGCCCTTGGGCGTCAGGCGCCAGCGCCCGTCCTCCAGAACGGCCAGGCCCTGCTTCTGATAGATCTGCAGCGCCTTGTCCAGCAGCCGGAAGGGCAGCAGGAAGCGGCTGGTATACTCCTGCTCGGAGATCCCCTCGGCAATGCGCAGGCGCAGCATCAGGTATTCGCCGGCCCGCTCTCTGGGCGCGATGCTTTCGCACTCCGACAGAATCACGCCCCGGTTCATCACGCCCTGGATATACCCCTCCAGATCCGCCGCGGCCGTAAAGCGCTTGCCTGCAAAGTCCGACGAGGCCGAGGGGCCGAAGCCCAGGTATTCCCCGCCGGTCCAGTATTTCAGATTGTGCCGGCACGCCATCCCCTCCCGCGCAAAGTTGGAGACTTCATACTGGGCATAGCCGAAATCCTCCAGCGTCTCCACCGCGTAGAGGTACATATCCGCCTGCGCGTCGTCATCGGGCAGGTTCGCGCCGTCCTGATAGGTGTACAGGGGCGTGCCCGGTTCTACCTTCAGGCCGTAGCAGGAAACGTGATCCGGCTTCAGGTTCAGCACGTTGCGCAGCGTCTTCATCCATTTTTCCCGGGACTGGTTCGGCAGGCCGAACATCAGATCCACCGATACGTTCTCAAAGCCGGCCGCCCGGGCTTTTTCCACCGCCTGCGCGGCCTGCTCATAGGTATGGGGCCGTCCCAGGGCCCTGAGGACCTCGTCGGCGTCGTTCTGAACGCCCAGGCTCATGCGGTTGAAGCCGGCCGCCTGCAGCTTCTTGAGCGTGATGGCATTGACGGAATCCGGGTTGGCCTCAAAGGTCACCTCGCAGTCCCTGGCAATGTTGAACCGCCGGTCCAGCTCGGCAAAAATCCGCTTGAGGCCGTCGGCGCCGAAAAAGGAAGGCGTTCCGCCGCCGAAGTAGACCGAGTCCACCAGATAATCCGGCGCCAGCGAGGCCGTTTCCCGGATGTGCATCACCAGCGCATGGAGATACCGGTCCATCAATTCTTTGGTGCGCCCGCCGCCCAGGGAATAAAAATCGCAGTATTCGCACTTGCTGCGGCAGAAGGGGATATGAACATAAATTCCAAGGTTTTTTTCCATGATGATACCTCGCATTGGCGGAATGCCGGAAGGCTTTATCCTCCGGAGCACAGGCGCTTCAGCCGTTCCAGCAGATGGTTGGCTGCAAAAAAAGTCGTTTCAAAATGCATGAAGTCCAAAATGTTTTCATCCCACATCCATTTCAGCCCCGCGGGGAACTCTTCATCTGCATCCCAAAACTGCAGGATTACCGGCAGAAACTCAAACAGCGGAAGCCGGTACGATACATCGCCCGCAGCATCCGACGGCGTTCCGCCCAGCTGCTCGCAGGCGTCCCGCAGTTCTGCGCAGCGCCCCGCGAAATACCCCGCCGCTTCCGCAAACAGGCCGGATCCGACCGCTGCCGTCCGGGGCACGCCCTTCACGCTGTGGATCGGTTCAAACCGCCCTGCCAGCCGGCAGCCGGGCGATGCGCAGCACAGCACGTCAAAGATTGTCATGCTCACATTATAATCGGCATGGCCGCCGCGCTCCGGCCCGCCGGCCGGCGATACGCGGCCGCTGGCCCGGTGAATCCGGTAGGGCAGCCCTGCAAAATTCAGATACAAAAACTCCCGGTCGTGCGCCAGGCGGAACTGGCGGATCATACGTTCCTGCGGATACCGGAGGAACTCCCGTTCCATTGCGTCCCGCATCCTGAGGTAATTGTTCGGCAAGGCGCTTTGCTGCACCGTCCTTCCCCCCTGATTTCAGTCGTCGTCCAGCTTCAGCACCGCCATAAACGCTTCGGAGGGTACCGATACGCTGCCGAAGCTGCGCATGCGCTTCTTGCCCTCCTTCTGCTTCTCCAGCAGCTTCTTTTTCCGGGTGATATCGCCGCCGTAGCACTTGGCCAGCACGTCCTTGCGCAGCGCCTTGATGGTCTCCCGGGCAATGACCTTTCCCCCGATGGCCGCCTGGACGGGAATTTCGAACATCTGCCGCGGAATGTGTTCCTTGAGCCGCTCGCAGATCTTCCTGGCCCTGGGATACGCGTTATCGGCAAACAGGATAAAGCTCAGCGCATCCACAATTTCCCCGTTGAGCAGAATGTCCAGCTTGACCAGCTTGCTCGGGCGGTACCCGGACAGCTCATAGTCCAGGGACGCATATCCCCTGGTCCTGGATTTGAGGGAATCAAAGAAATCATAGATAATCTCGTTGAGCGGCATTTCATAGTGGAGTTCCACCCGTGCGGCGTCCAGATACGTCATATTCCGGAATTCGCCGCGCCGCTGCTGGCACAGTTCCATAATATTGCCCACGTATTCCTGCGGCGTGATGATGCCGGCTTTTACATAGGGCTCTTCCGCCAGCTCAATCTCCGCCGGATCCGGGTAATTCAGCGGCGTATAGACCTCCAGCTGCTCTCCGCTGGTCTTGGTGATATGGTACACGACGTTGGGCGCGGTGGTAATCAGATCCAGGTTGTACTCCCGCTCCAGCCGCTCCATGATAATTTCCATGTGCAGAAGCCCCAGCAAGCCGAAACCAAAGCCCAGCGCAATGGAGTTTTCCTGCGTAAAGGTCATGGACGCGTCGTTGAGCTGCAGCTTTTCCAGCGCATCGCGCAGATCCCCGTATTTGCTGCCGTCGGCCGGATATATGCCGGCGAACACCATGGGCTGCACAGCCTTGTAGCCCGGCAGGGCCTCGGCTGTGGGGCGCTCCGCCCCGGTGACGGTATCGCCCACCCGGGTATCGGAAACTGTTTTGATGGAGGCGGTCAGATACCCCACCTCGCCGGCGCCCAGGCCGTCGGTGGGGACCATCCCCTTGGGGCTGAGGTATCCGCACTCCACCACGCGGTATTCGGCGCCGGAAGCCATCATCCGGATATCCATGCCCGGCGTTACCACGCCGTTGAACACCCGCAGATAGACGATCACGCCGCGGTAGGAGTCGTACTGGCTGTCAAAGATCAGGCACTGCAGGGGGGCATTCCGGTCCCCCTTCGGCGCGGGAACGTCGTTTACGATCATCTCGAGCACGGCGTGGATGTTGATGCCGTTTTTTGCCGAGATCTCGGGCGCATCCATCGCCGGAAGGCCGATCACGTCCTCGATCTCATGCTTGACCTCCTCGGGTC
>JAHZEF010000165.1:4513-5103 GCA_019422005.1 Clostridiales bacterium | reverse complement strand
GCACCTTTTTTGTGGAGCCCATGCAGGCGGTCAACGCCAACAACGAACTGCGGGAGCTCCAGATCAAGGAGCAGAAGGAAATTGAACGTATTTTGGCCGAATTGTCCGCGGAAGCGGCGGCATACCGTGAGCCGATCAACCAGAATTACCGGATGCTGGTGATGCAGGATACCATCTTTGCCCGCGCCAAGCTTTCCTATTCCATGAAAGCCATCGAACCGGTCATCCATACCGACGGCGGGCTGGAGCTTCGGAATGCCCGACACCCGCTGATCGACCGGCATACCGTTGTCCCGGTTTCCGTCAGCCTGGGCGGTGCGTTCGATACCCTGATTATTACCGGGCCCAATACCGGCGGAAAAACGGTGACGCTGAAGACCATCGGTCTGATGACGCTGATGGCGGAATGCGGGCTCCATATTCCGGCCGACGACGGCAGCGTACTCTCCACGTTTGACTGCGTGCTGGCCGATATCGGCGATGAGCAGTCGATTGAACAGTCGCTGTCCACGTTTTCTGCGCACATGAAGAATATTGTGGAGATTGTGGCGCAGTGTGATGGCGGCAGCCTGGTGCTGGTTGACGAACTG
>JAHZEF010000165.1:2961-4503 GCA_019422005.1 Clostridiales bacterium | reverse complement strand
CGAACTGGGCGCCGGAACAGACCCGGCCGAAGGCGCGGCGCTGGCGATGGCGCTGATTGACTTCTGCCGGACAGCGGGTGCAAAAGTGGCCGCGACCACCCATTATGCCGAGCTGAAGCTGTATGCCATGCGCACGCCGGGCGTAATCAACGCTTCCTGCGAGTTTGATGTACAGACCCTGAAACCGACTTACCGGCTCCTGATCGGCGTCCCGGGAAAGTCGAACGCGTTTGCCATTTCTCAGCGCCTCGGGCTGTCTGAGGCGATCATCCGGAAGGCGCGCAGCCTGGTCAATGAGAACGACGCGAATTTTGAAGAGGTCCTCAGCCAGCTGGAGCTGCAGCGGCAGCAGATGGAGCAGGCCAAGCGGGAGGCCGAACGCCTGCGCCTGGAAATGGAACAGACCAAGCGGCAGTCCGACGTCTATTATGCGGAGATTAAAAAAGAGCGCGACAAGGCGGTGGAACGGGCCAGGGCGGAAGCGCAATCCATCATTGATGACGCCAGACGTACGGCCAACGCCGCCTATGAGGAGCTCCGGAAAATGCGCAGGCAGATGCGGGATGCGGCAGACTCCCAGGGGATGAACGAACGCCAGGCGCAGCTGCGCCGCAGCCTGAACGAGGCGGAGGACCGGCTGTCGCCGGTGCGCGAACCGGTACAGCGTCCGAAGCCGGGCAGGGAAGTGCGCGCAGGCGATACGGTAGAACTGCTGAAGCTGGGTTCCAAGGCCACAGTCCTGGCAGTCAATAAGGACGGCACCTATCAGCTCCAGGCCGGCATCATGAAGATCACTGCAAAGCCCGACGAGGTTTACCTTCTGGAACACGAGCAGCAGCAGACTGTGAAAAAGTTTATCGAGCAGACCAGAAGGGAACTGCGGAACACTGCCGCGCCCAGCGAGCTGGATCTGCGGGGGATGGACAGCGTGGAGGCCGTTACGGTTCTGGACCATTTTCTGGATCAGGCAGTGATGGCAAAGCTCCCTTCCGTGCGTATCATTCACGGCAAGGGAACCGGTGCGCTGCGGAAAGCGGTTCAGGCGCGCCTGCGCCAGAACCGGCAGATCAAAGGCTTCCGTCTTGGCGCCTACGGCGAGGGGGAGGACGGCGTAACCATTGTGGAAATTTAATCAAAATGATTGACATTTTTGCATATTTTCGCTATGATACAGGTAGCTGAAGCGAGACCCACGCCAATCTTTGAGGGAGTGACACCAATATGTACATGCAGCAGTCTATCGTAAAGTGTGAATCCGGTTTGCACAACAAACAGGCAACCTATTTCATTCAAAAAGCCAACGAATTCAAGTCCAGCATCTGGGTGGAAGTCGAAGAGCGCAGAATCAACGCGAAAAGCCTGCTGGGTGTTCTTTCCATGGGGATTACCAAGGGCACCCGTGTCACGATCATTGCCGAAGGCCCCGATGAGCAGGAGGCGGTGGACGCTTTGTCCGAAATGCTTGTCAAGGAAATTTTCTGAGTATCGTTGAAAGTTGGCTGCCCCGGCGCGTGCGGTTTCCGGCCGCGCCGCGAGGCAGCT
>JAHZEF010000165.1:0-2951 GCA_019422005.1 Clostridiales bacterium | reverse complement strand
TTCGTATCTGCACCGCCCCGGGAGGATTTATGACCAAGGAAGAGCTGCGCGAAAAAGCGCTGACGCTGCCATACGAACCCGGCGTCTACCTGATGTCGGACCAGCACGGGCAGGTCATTTATGTGGGAAAGGCCAAAAAACTGAAAAACCGTGTTTCCCAGTATTTTCAGGACTCTGCATCACATACGCCGAAAACACGGATGATGGTCAGCCAAATCGCTTCCTTTGATACGATTGTCGCACGCTCTGAGTTTGAAGCGCTGGTGCTGGAATGCTCCCTCATCAAGCGGCATATGCCCAAGTACAATATTCTCCTGAAGGACGACAAGGGATATCCCTATCTTCGCATCGATATGCGGGAGGAGTATCCTGTCATGACCATGGTCAGCCGCGTGCAGGAGGACGGCGCCGACTATTTCGGCCCGTTTGGAGGCCGCTCAGTCACGCAGAATGTGATGGATACCATCCGCCTGACCCTGAAACTGCCGGGCTGCCGCAAAAAATTTCCGAGGGATCTGGGAAAGGACCGCCCCTGCCTGAATTACCATATGAATAACTGCGACGCCTGGTGCCAGCTCTCCCGTTCCCCGGAGGAGTACCGTGCGGCCATGCGTCAGGCAGTCCTGCTGCTGCAGGGCAACTATCGGGAGGCGGCCAGGCAGATGGAGGAGCGGATGCTTCAGGCCGCGGAGGCGATGCTGTTTGAGCAGGCCGCTGATCTCCGGGACCGCCTGCGCGCAATTCAGTCGTTGGGGCAGCGCCAGCTGGTCACGGCCGGTTCTATGGCCAGGACCGACGTCGTCGGCTATTACCAGAGCGAAGCCAAAGCCTGCTTTACCGTGCTCCACTATGTGGAGGGAAACCTTCTGGACAAAGACTATCAGGTGTTTGCGCCGGCCGACAGCCCCGAAGATGCCGTCTCCAGCCTGGTAAAGCAGTATTATCTGGCCAAACAAGGGGCGGTAAAGGAAATCCTCATTCCCATGGAAATGGAAGACAGCGGGCTGTTTGAACAGCTGCTCAGCCAGAACTACGGGAAGCGGGTTCGGATTCGGACGCCCCATCGGGGCGATTGTGTCCGGCTGGTGGAACTTGCCAACAAAAATGCCCGTGAAGAGGCGGAGCGTGTGACTTCCAAGGAAGAGCGCCTGAAGGGTGCTCTCGGACAGTTGTGCTCCATGCTGGGGCTGTCCGCTCTGAATCGGATTGAGGCATATGATATCTCCAATCTGGCGGGCTCGGATATTGTGGCTTCCATGACTGTGTTTGCAGAGGGAAAACCGCTGAAAAAGGAATATAAGCGCTTCCGGATTCGCCTGGAGGATCAGGATGACTATGGTTCCATGCGCCAGGTGATTGAACGCCGGTTCCAGCATTTCCTTCAGCAGGATCCCGGGTTCGGCGAACGGCCGGACGTCCTCCTGATTGACGGCGGAAGCGTCCACGCCGGCGTTGTGGAGCGGCAGCTGGAGGCTATGGGGCTGGATGTTCCGGTGTTTGGCATGGTTAAGGATCATCGGCACCGGACCCGCGCGCTGGTGACGTCAGCGGGAGAGGAAATCGGGATTTCCGCTGCGCCGGCTGTGTTTTCCCTGGTGGGGCGGATTCAGGAAGAGACCCACCGGTTTGCCATTGAATATAACAAGGCGCTGCGCAGCAGGCGCATGCAGGGCTCGGAACTGGATGCCATTGAAGGCATCGGCCCGAAGCGCCGTGCGCAGCTTTTGAAGCAGTTCAAATCCATTGCCAAAATCCGCGCTGCAGACCTGGAGCAGCTGGAACAGGTGATTCCCAGGCGCGCCGCGCAGGCAGTATACCAACATTATCATCCGGGAGTGTGATTTTCATGCGGGTTATCACGGGAAGCGCCCGCGGCGTCCGTCTGCTGACGCCGGACGGCATGTTGACCCGGCCCACCGCAGACCGTGTGAAAGAGGCGGTCTTCAGCATCATTCAGTTCGAACTGGAAGGGTGGCGCGTACTGGATCTGTTTGCGGGTACGGGTCAGCTGGGGATTGAGGCGCTGAGCCGCGGCGCTGCAAGCGCTGTGTTTGTGGACGCCCGCAGGGAGGCGGCGGCGCTGGTGAAGAAAAACCTGGAGCGGACCCGGCTCGCTTCGCAGGCCGAAGTGATCCAGGCTGATTACCTGGAGTATCTCGCGCGGTGCCGCAGGACATTTGACCTGATTTTTCTGGATCCGCCGTATGCAGAGGTTTTTCTGGAAAACGCGCTGCGGAAGATATCGGAAATTGACATTTTGTCGGAGGGTGGTATAATAATCTGTGAGAGACCGGCCGATCAGCCGCAGCTTGGCCGGTTCCCGGGGCTTTCCGCCGGCCGGGAGTACCGCTATGGAAAGACCATGATTTCGCTCTGCCGCAAGGCGCGCGGTTTGGAGGAGCTATGACGACTGCAATTTATCCGGGCAGCTTTGACCCGATCACCAAGGGGCATTTGAACATTATCCAGCGCGCCTCCAAAATTTTTGACCGGTTGATTGTCTGTGTGATGGTCAATGTGGACAAGCGGCCAATGTTTTCCACAGAGGAACGGGTGGAAATGATCCGCCGTGTGACCGGCGGACTGGATCACGTGACGGTGGACAGTTCCCGGGATCTGCTGGCCGAGTATGCGCGGCGGAATAACGTCAACGTGGTGGTCAAAGGCCTCCGGGCTGCTACTGATTTTGAAAAAGAGTTTCAGATGGCGCTGATCAACCACAAGATGAATCCCAGTCTGGACACCATGTTCCTCACGTCGGAGCACCAGTTCATGTACCTGAGTTCCAGCGTTGTGAAGGAACTGGGCAGCCATGGGGCAGATCTCAGCGACTTTTTGCCGGAAGCCATTATTCCGGACTGTACCAAGCGAATGAACGAACCAGCTTAAGGAGGAAATAGAGATATGGCAAACGGCATCGAAGAAGTCATCAGCACACTGTACGACATGAT
>JAHZEF010000164.1:1403-5113 GCA_019422005.1 Clostridiales bacterium | reverse complement strand
CCTGCGGCGTATCTATCCGGAAGCCAGCCGGGACGAGCAGGCCATCGGCTGTATCAGCGCCAACGTCTCTGCCAACCTTCTGGGCCTGGGCAATGCCGCCACACCGCTGGGGATCGAAGCGGCCCGGCGGATGAAGGCGCTGTCCGGTTCCGACGAGGCCAGCGATGAGATGTGCCGCTTTGTGGTCATGAACACAGCTTCCATCCAGCTGATCCCCACCACGGTCGCCGCAGTCCGGGCTGCGGCCGGCGCCCGCTCTCCGTTCGATATCCTCCCTGCCGTCTGGGTCACCTCCCTCTGCTCTGTGGCAGTGGGGCTGGCCGCCGCCTTCGCGCTCCAGCGTCTCTGGAGGGCCGGGCAATGACAGACCTGTTGATTCCGCTGTTTATGGTCCTGGTCTCCATCGCAGCGCTGGCCCGCAGGCAGGACGTCTATGCGGCCCTTCTGGAGGGCGGGCAGAATGGGCTCCGCATCCTTTTGTCCATCGTGCCTGCCCTGGTCATGCTTCTGACCGCCGTCCACATGCTGCGCGCTTCCGGCGCCATCAACGCGCTGTCCGCATTTCTCTCGCCGGTCTTTCAATTTTTCGGGATTCCTCCGGAAACTGCCCCGCTGGTTTTGATCCGCCCCATCAGCGGCAGCGCGGCCCTGGCCGTGGGCACCGACCTGATCGCCGCCTACGGCCCCGACTCGGAAATCGGCCGCACTGCCGCCATCATGCTGGGCTCCACTGAGACCACCTTTTACACCATCAGCGTCTACTTCGGCGCCAATCGGATCCGCAAAACCAAGTATGCCATTCCGGCTGCTCTGGCTGCAGACTTTGCCGGCTTTTTTATCGCGTCGCTGACCGCAAAAATCTTTTTCTGAGGGAAACCTGTACAGATCTCCGAAATTTTGGTATGATAATGGGGAATCACCAGAGAAAGGACTTCTCATATGGAAAAGCTTGTGGATTTGATTTCCGATACCGTCTCAAAGGCATTTGAGGCCGCTGGCTATGACGCCGCGCTGGGACGCGTTACCGTCTCCAACCGGCCGGACCTCTGTCAGTTTCAATGCAACGGCGCCATGCCTGCCGCCCGTCAGTATCATAAGGCCCCCATTGCCATCGCCAATGACGTGGCCGACCAGCTGAAAGGCTGCAGCCAGTTTTCCATGGTACAGGCCGCCGCGCCCGGCTTCCTCAATCTGAACCTCTCGGATGAAGCGCTGGCTTCCTACCTGACGCAGATGCGCGCCGACAGCCGCTTCGGCATTCCCGCCGATCCGTCCCCCCGGACTATCGTCATTGATTATGGCGGCCCGAATGTGGCCAAGCCGCTTCATGTGGGCCATCTGCGTTCCGCAATCATCGGAGAAAGCATCAAGCGCATCGACCGTTTTTTCGGCAATCGGGTCATCGGTGACATCCACCTGGGCGACTGGGGGCTGCAGATGGGGCTGATCATTGCGGAGGTCCGGGAGCGCAATCCGGATCTCCCGTACTTCGACGACAGCTTCTCCGGCCCATATCCCAGCGAACCGCCATTCACCATCTCCGAACTGGAGGAAATCTATCCCGCCGCCAGCGCCAGGGCCAAAGAGGATCCCGCCTTTGCGGAAAAAGCCCACGACGCCACCTATCAGCTGCAGCACGGCAGACGCGGATACCGCGCCATGTGGGAACACATCATGGCAGTTTCGGTGGCGGATCTGAAGCGGAATTATGAGAACCTGAATGTGGAATTTGACGTCTGGTACGGCGAAAGCGACGCGCAGCCCTATATTGCGCCCATGCTGTCCGACATCCGGGAAAAAGGGCTGACCCGGGAAAGCGACGGGGCCCTGGTAGTCGACGTCCAGGAGGAACAGGACGCCAAGGAAGTGCCGCCCTGCATCCTCATCAAATCCGACGGTGCAACGCTCTATGCCACGACGGATCTGGCAACGCTGGTTCAGCGGGAACGTGATTTCCATCCCGATCAGGTGCTCTACATTGTGGACAAGCGTCAGTCCCTGCACTTCGAACAGGTGTTCCGCACTGCCCGTAAGGCCGGGATCATCCGTCCGGAAACGCAGCTCCGCTTCCTGGGGTTCGGCACCATGAACGGCAGGGACGGCAAGCCCTTCAAAACGCGCGAGGGCGGCGTGATGCGGCTGGAGCGCCTGATCCGCGAGGTCACAGAGTTTGTATTTCAGAAAATTGCGGAAAACCGGATCGTTGAGGCCGACACCATGTGGGACACCGCCCGCCTCATTGCGCTGGCAGCGCTGAAATACGGCGACCTTTCCAATCTTGCCACCAAGGATTATGTGTTTGATCTGGACCGCTTCTCGGCCTTTGAGGGAAATACCGGCCCCTATATCCTCTATACCATCGTGCGCATCAAATCCATCCTCTCCAAATACGGCGGCGATGTGGCAGCCGCTGTGATCCAGCCCGCCGTCAGCCAGCCGCAGCGGGATCTGATGCTGATGCTGACGCGCCTGTCCGACCAGCTCTCCCTGGCCTACCGGGACAGCGCGCCCAATGTGATCTGCGCCTATATTTACGATCTGGCCTGCTGTGCCAACAAGTTCTACCACGAGACCAAAATTCTGACAGAGGAGGATCCGGCCCGCCGCGCCGGTTACGCCGCGCTGATCGATCTGACCCGCGCCGTGCTGGAAACCTGCATCGACCTGCTGGGCTTCTCCGCGCCGGATAAAATGTAACGGAGGAATGCCATCATGCTGTACACATCCAAAGAAGCCGAACAGGCCGCAATCCTGACTGTCGCGCAGGAAATGTGCGCCGCCATACGCACGGCCCCCAAAACACAGGGCAAGGATTATCTGGATTGCTGCATTGTTACAGGCGGGGAGCTGGCTGAACTGGCCCGCAAAATGGAAGAGCTGGGCCGCGATTTTGAGCAGGCCTTTCTCATCCGGGACGCCGGTAATCTGCGCAGCAGCACGGCTGCCGTCCTGATCGGCGTCAAAAACGTCTATCACGGCCTGAATCAGCTGTGCCGTTACTGCGGTTTCGAAAGCTGCAGCGCATGTTCCGCCGCCGCAGGCGAGTGCGTTTACGGCCCCATTGATCTGGGCATTGCCGTGGGTTCAGCCGTCGCCCTCGCCGCCGATCACCGAATCGACAACCGTGTGATGTTTTCTGTCGGGCGGGCCGCGAAGGATCTGGGTTACCTTGCCCCGGAATATGGCTGCGTTCTCGGGATTCCCCTGTGCGCTGCCGGAAAGTCGCCGTACTTCGACCGCAAAAAATCCACCTGAACATCCCGCGCACGCTGCCCGGGGATTCCGGCAGCGCCGCAGACAAAAAAAGCCGGCGGACAGGCATCTGTCCGCCGGCTCTTCTGTTCCGCATCCGCATCAGGAGCACGCCCGCTCCCGAACCGCGATCTCATAGGTATTGCTTCCCATGGGGACGTGTTCAATCTCCACATCATAGTCCACAAACAACCGTCCGCCGCCGTCGTGCAGCTCCGTTTCCACCCTGCGCGCGCTGACGCCCAGCAGCATGGCGCCGAAGCCCATATCATACAGGGATTCCGTTTTCCGCCCCTCCACAAAGGTCATCGTGGAATTCAGCGGCCCTTCGCGCAGCAACTGTACGCAGCCGCCCTCCACCCGGAAGGTTGTCACCACGCCCTCCATCCCTGTTACTTCCGTCTCCGTATAGGATACGCTGATCACGTCCCCCTCGCGCCGGAGCTTTCCGTCCGTCG
>JAHZEF010000164.1:0-1393 GCA_019422005.1 Clostridiales bacterium | reverse complement strand
CCCGTCGTCAGTTCCATGACCTGGGGCGCTTCTCCCTCACTGCGCTGCGTACCGCGAATGGAAATGAGCACATCTTTTGTCATACGTCCCATCCTTCATTTTCTCAGGGTTCCATGGCCAGCTGAATCAGCTGATCCAGCAGATCCCCGTATTCGATCCCACTCGCCTCAAACAGCTTTGGGTACATGGAAATGGAAGTAAAGCCGGGTATGGTATTGATTTCATTGAAGATTACGGCCTCATCGGCGTCCGTCACGACAAAATCCACACGGGAAAGCCCGCGGCAGCCCATCGCCTCATAGACGCGCACGGCCGTCTCACGGACCGTCTCCGCCGCCGCTTCGGAAATCCGCGCCGGGATATAGAGCGTGGCGCAGTCCGATTCATACTTGGCCTCATAATCGTAAAAATCAGCGCCCGCGTCAATCTCTCCGCAGGTGGAAGCGGCCGGCGTTTCATTGCCCAGCACAGCCACTTCAACCTCGCGCCCGTCAATGAATTCCTCCACAAGAACCTTTTTGTCAAACTCCGCCGCTTTCCGGAGCGCCTCCAGCAGCTGCAGCCGGTCACGGACCTTGGAGACGCCCACGGATGAGCCGGTTCCGGCCGGCTTGACAAAGACCGGATAAGAGAACTTGCGTTCCACGGCGTCCAGCACCGCGTCGCTGCTGCGCTCCAGGTCGCGGCGGGTCACCAGATGCCAGGCCGCCTGCCGGATCCCCGCATGATCGGCCACCAGCTTTGTCAGCGTCTTATCCATCGCAGTCGCCGACGCCGCCACCAGCGGCCCTACGCAGGGCAGGCCCGCAAGCTGCAGCAGGCCCTGTATGGAACCGTCCTCGCCGTTTTCACCATGCAGCACCGGAAATACCACGTCGATCCGCTCCCGGACAACGCAGTCGCCTTCAAAGCTCAGCAGGCCCTGGCCGCGTACCGGCGACAGGGCGGCGCGGCGGTTCTCCGGGCAGTCCAGCCAGGTCCCTGCCGGCAGCATGCCGTAATCCGTGCCTCCGAACAGCACCCAGTCGCCGTCCCTGGTGATCCCAACGGGAAATACATTGTACTTATCGTGGTCAATGTGCTGAAGAACCGATTCAGCCGACCGCAGCGAGATATCATGCTCCGGCGATACGCCTCCAAACAGGATACACACACTCAGTTTTTTCAAAACAAATCCTCATTTCTAAAACGCGGTGGCCAACCGGCCGCAGCGCAGCTCCCTGACGCCCGTCCGCCCGACCCCATTGTTGTCAGAATGGCTTTGTATATAATATTCCAAAAGGGCCAGAATGACAAGTGTATTTTTCACAAAAGCATTGTGATTTTCCAGTGGAAATTCCCTGTGCGGCCGTATATAATGGAAATATGGAAGGAGGCCCGTGACTTGAAAATT
>JAHZEF010000163.1 GCA_019422005.1 Clostridiales bacterium | reverse complement strand
CACGCCGCCAGCGTTCGTCCTGAGCCAGGATCAAACTCTCAATAAAATGGTATCCAAACAGCCGAAGCTGCTTAAATCATTTCACCGAATAATTTGCTCTAGCAATTACTCAAGAAATTTCGTTGGCTTAATGTTTGCTTTGTACAAACCTTAAGTCGGTGCTTTTTCAAAAACACCAAACTCAAATTGTCCAAGGTGCTATTGTCATGTTTTCACGTTGTTTAATTTACAAGGTGCACTGCCCACCCTCGCGGTGGAGTTTCATAATACCATACCCGTTAACCTTTGTCAAGAACTTTTTTCAAGTTTTTTACCCGGTTTTTCCGCTGGCCTTTATGAAACTTTGAAGTTTCCCGCCCGGTTTCCTCCGCTGCCTCCCGGCCGCGTCCGCCGCGCGGAACTTTTTTAGTCTATCACATCGCCTGTCTTTTGTCAAGAACTTTTTTCACATTTTTCAATGTTTTTTGTTCTGAACTGTCAGGTTTTGCGGCCCCTCATCAGGTGCCTGCATATGATATCAAACTTTTCCTTTTCTGTCAACATTTTTTTCAATTATTTTGCTTTTTTTCTTTGCCGCACTACCGCTAGTGTCACAACCGGCAGAATGCCCCAAAATAGCAGATTCCCCGCGCACCATATCCACGCCGGCACCCGGGGAACCAGCCACATGGACGCGGCACCCAGCGCGGCGGTGCAGCAGACGGACGTCCCTTCCCCGAGCATGGGCGCCATCCCCTGCAGCGCCTTCTGCCCCGCGCTCAGCAGAAATGCCAGCAGGCAGCAGAAACTGATGGATAGAAGCGACGATATCACCGCTTCAAAGCGCTCCATGACGCCCAAAATGGAAATGCTTCTGCTCATCAGCCAGAACGGATTGGCGGACGCTTTTGCCAGCGGCAGCCCCAGCGCGCCGACGCATACCACGCTGACCGCCACCGCCAGCCCTGCGGCCAGAAGGTACCACCGGCCGTACGGCGTGCCGCGGTGCGCCAGCCTGTCCCGCAGAAACAATGCTGCCGCCGGCAGAAGAAGAATGGACAGCGGCCCCAGGGCCTCTTTGCTGCTTCCGGCAGGCCGGAGGTTTTCCAGCCGCACATCGCCCGCGCCGAACACCAGATTGCATGCCAGAAGCGCAGCCACCGCCAGAAACAGCGTGCCGCCGAAGCGGCAGACCGCCCCCGCCCCCTTGGCGGCTACCAGGGACGCCAGCAGAAGCAGTACCGCCGGGATCAGGGGAAACGCGCGGTCCTGCGGAAACGCCACAACCACCATGCTGGCAGCCAGTCCGGTCAGCAGCACCAGCCAGGCCCAGTAAAGCGCCGTCATCGCTGTACCGGCCGCGCCGCCGTAGGCCGCGCGCACCAGATGCGCATACCCGGTCCCGGGCGTCAGGCCCCGGGCGCTCCATACAATATAGAATAGGAAAACGCCCGCCGCGCCGGCGCCCAGCAGCACCCATTGCCAGCTGACGGCGGAACAGACGGTCACAAGCGGCGCTGCAAGCGCCGTAACCGCCAGCGCGGACAGCTGCCGCGGTGAATACTCATCCATCTTTCAGCCAGTACCTCCCTTCGCGGCAGACCAGCAGCGGCAGCCGCGTTTCCCTGCCCTCCAGCGCCGCCGCCTGCAGGCTCTGCAGCGTTATGCCGGATCTGTGCGCATCGAGATATGCCGTGGCGCTCTCCGGATCCGGTTCGCCGGTCCCCGCATAAATCCGCGCGGCGGGGCGCAGGCTGGGATCCCCCAGCACATCTTCCAGCAGCGCCGCGGCGCGGTCCACCAGAATAATCTGCCCTGTAGAGCCGAAAAAGGCGTCCCCCGGCGCCGTGGCCCGGAGGTCGGCCATGGCCTCGTTCCAGCTTCCGCCGGTTCCCCGCAGGCCTTCCCCGCCCTCCAGCACCAGTTCCCCGTCCCGGATGGAGAGAATCAGCGTCTGCACGGGAAGCAGCGTTCCCACGTCCCGCTGCGTGGCCGGCAGCCAGCCCAGAAGGCCTGCGGCCAAAACCGCCGCTGCAAACAGCAGTAATTTCTTCATTCCCGTCCCTTCCTCCGCCTTGTGATCAGCCGCTTCCGAAGCACCGCGTCGCCGCCGCTGGCAGCTGAAAACGGCGCCAGATAGGACACGCCGTACGAGCTGAGCCCCGCCAGGTGCCCAACCAGCAGCAGAAAGCCGGCCGTCAGCCCAAACAGGCCCGCCAGGCTGGCAAACACCGTCAGAACCAGCCGCCAGATCCGTATCGCATCGGCAAAATCCCTGCCCGGCAGCGCAAAGCCGCAGATCCCTGCAACAGACACCACAATCAGCGCCGCAGGCGAAATCAGCTTGGCCTCCACGGCCGCCGTTCCAACCACCAGGCCGCCGATGATAGACACGGTCTGCCCGATGGACTGGGGCAGCTGCAGGCCGGCCTCCTGCAGAATCTCAAACGCCAGCAGCAGAAACAGGATCTCCAGGATGGTCGGGAAGGGCACCGACTGCTTGCTCTCAATGATCGCCAGCAGCAGCTGCGTCGGGATCATCTCCTGATGAAACGCAGCCATCGCCACATACAGGCCGGGCAGGAGCAGGCTCAGCAGCAGCGCGCCGTAGCGCAGGATCCGGATGGCGGAGGCGCTGACATAGTCCCGCCCCAAATCCTCCGGCGAATCCATCAGCCGCCCCAGATCCACCGGCACCAGATAGCCCAGCGGCAGGCCGTCCACCAGCACGCCCACCCGCCCGGTCAGGAGCGCGGAGACAAACCGGTCTGTCCGCTCTGTATACTGCAGCAGCGGGAATGCCGTCTTCCGGCTTCCGGTCAGATACTCCTCCGCCGCGGCAGGCGTCACAAGGCCGTCCACTTCCAGCGACTGCAGCCGCCGGACCGTGCGCTCCACCAGCCTGGGATCTGAAACGCCATGCACCCAGGCAACCGAAACGTTGGTTCTGGTCTGCCGTCCCACCACGCATTGGGTAAAGCGCAGCGCCGGCGAACGCATATGCCGCCGCAGGAGGCTGGTATTGATGCGCATATTTTCATTGAAGGCGTCTTTGGCGCCTTTGACCGTGTTTTCCACCTCCGGCGTTCCGGGGCCGCGGTTGACGGGGCTTTTGGTCTCAAACGCCAGGGCCGTATCTTCTCCGGGAAACAGCACCACCGTGAAGCCGTTGACCAGCTTGGAAAGGACGCCGTCCAGCGAATCAACCGGCTCTGCCACAGCGTTATATACCGTCCCCGTCCGGGCCCTCTCCAAAAGCTCCGCCATAGAGCCGCCCGTCAGCGCCATGCTCAGCGGCCGGATTACAAAGTCTGAAATGTTGCCGCCGGAGGTCAGGCCGTCTATAAAATAGACCCGCAGCCGGCGGCCGGCGGCTTCCACATCCCTGGCCACAAAATCCCCCGTATCGCCGAACGCGCGGACAATCGCCTCGTCGGTAATGGGCTGCCGTTCCATATTCTTCACCTCTTCGTCCTAGTATGGGCGAAGCTGGAAGCAAATATGCACGCTCCGTGCGGCTCCGCCGCGTTTTTCCCCGCGTCCGCCGGTTTTGTGCATTGCGCCGCATCCGCAGGGTGTGCTATAATACGATACCGAAACAGATACAGGAGGGCGGCAGGCATGGCACACCGTTTTTTTGCGCTGATTTCCCGTATGCGCTATATCCAGCGCTGGGGGCTGATGCGCAATACATTCACCGAGAATATCCAGGAGCACAGCCATATGGTGGCCGTTCTGGCCCATGGGCTGGCCATGATCAACCGGGAAATCCTGGGCGGCGGCGCCGACCCCGACCGCTGCGCCGCGGCGGCGCTGTTCCACGACGCCCCGGAGATTCTCACCGGCGATCTGCCCACGCCCATCAAATACTACAACCCGGATATCCGGCAGGCGTACAAGCAGGTGGAAACCGTCAGCGCCGAAAAACTGCTGTCCATGCTGCCCCCGGAGCTGCAGCACGGCTATCGCCCGCTCCTGCTGGAATCCGACGGAGAAGTCCGCCGGATCGTCAAAGCCGCCGACAAGCTCTCCGCCCACATCAAATGCATGGAAGAGCTGAAAGCCGGCAATCAGGAATTTGAATCGGCCGCCCGGCAGACGCGGCAGGCGCTGGAGGAGATGCATCTTCCGGAACTGGATTATTTCATGAAATACTGTCTGGACAGCTTTGCGCTGAATCTGGACCAACTGGAATGAGGAGGATATGTTATGCGCGCAATCGTCACCGTCGTCGGTCCGGACCGGGTCGGCATCATCGCAGAGGTCTGCGGCCTCCTGGCCCGCCTCAATATCAATATCATCGATATTTCCCAAACGGTCATGGAGGACTTTTTCACCATGATCATGCTGACCGATACTTCCGGGGCGGCCGCCGGCTTCGACGGCATCGCCGACGCCCTCAGCCGGAAAGGCGAGGAAATGCAGCTGTCCATCCGCGTCCAGCGGGAGGATATTTTCAACGCCATGCACACCATTTGATCCGGCTGCTCCCGCTCTGCCGCGGGAACAGCCCCCCAGTTTATCCCTCATAAGGAGTGTTGTCATGCTCAGTCACAACGATATCATGTCCACCATCGACATGATCGACCATCAGCATCTGGATATCCGCACCATCACCCTGGGCCTGAGCCTGCTGGACTGCGCCGACCCCGACCCGAACGCCTGCGCCAAGAAGATCTATGACAAGATCTGCCGCAGCGCCGAGCGTCTGGTTCCCACCGGCGAGTCCATCGAAAAGGAATTGGGCATTCCCATCGTCAACAAGCGGATTTCCGTCACGCCCATCTCTCTGGTGGGCGCGGCCAGCCATACGGACAACTTTGCCCCCTTTGCCCGGGCCATGGACGACGCGGCAAAGGAAGTGGGCGTCAACTTCATCGGCGGCTTTTCCGCGCTGGTGCACAAGGGCATGACCACCGGCGACCGGCGGCTCATCGAGTCCATCCCCGAAGCCCTGTCCACCACCGACATGGTCTGCTCCAGCGTCAACGTGGGCTCCACCAGGGCCGGCATCAACATGGACGCCGTGGCCCTCATGGGACGGATCATCAAGGAGACCGCCGCCCGTACTGCCGATCAGGGCGGCATGGGCTGCGCCAAGCTGGTGGTGTTCTGCAACGCCGTGGAGGACAACCCCTTCA
>JAHZEF010000162.1 GCA_019422005.1 Clostridiales bacterium | reverse complement strand
CGCGCCGCTGTCCGGATCACCGGCGCCGCCGGGATACCGATCCTCAAAATACCGGATCCGCTGCCCGCCATATGCCATCCGACGGAGGGCTGGGCCATACGAACGGCCATAGGGCGCATAGGCCGCCCCATTGGGCTTATCGCCGCATCCCGGTTCCGGGGGTTCAGCGGCTGAATCCACCGGCTTGTCCTTTTCCGCGCAGCCGCCCGGCAGAAGGGCAGCCAGCGCCGTACCGGGCAGTACCCGGAAAAACTTGATAGGCTGCATAAAAAAACTCCTCTCATGTGGATGACGTTACCATACAGCATCCATTTGGAGAGGAGTTGGAGAAATGTTGTAAATTGTGTGAAGATTACCGCCTCTGTCCGTCCCGGCCAGGGGGGCGCCGGCGCATGAGGCACCCTGCGGGATCCCGGGGCGCGTCGTCAGCGCCGGGACAGCCGGAGGCGGACGCCGCTTTGGATGCGCCGTCCGGCAGGGGTGTTCCGGTGGCTGCAGCGCCGCAGCGCTCGTTTGCACCACGGCGGAATCCTCCATGTTTGAAAGGGTGGGGATGGCCTGTATGTGCTGCCGGTACGGGAAAGGGAATCCCGGCTGTCAATCCGGCGGAAGGCAGGGGAATTCTGCCGCGGCCAGGACGCCGTCCGGCGTATTTTCGATGCGGCAGACTGCACCGTGGCGCTCCAGGATCATCCGCGTCAGATAGAGGCCCAGGCCGCTGCCGCCGGTTTCGCGGCTTCTGGAGGCGTCCGCCCGGTAAAAGGCTTCAAACAGATGGGGGAGGCATTCCTCCGGGATCCGGACGCCGCTGTTGCGGATGGTTAACAGCGCCGATGTTCCGGCGGCGGCGAGGGAGACGCACAGCGCGGCGCCCTCCGGCGAATGCAGGGACGCGTTGGAGAGCAGATTGGCCGCAGCGCGTTCCAGCAGCGCTGCGTCGCCGCGGATATGGAGCTTCGGCGCGAGGCAGACAGTCAGCGTCTGCCGCTTTTGCTCGGCCAGCTCGCGGAGCAGCTCCGTTTGGTCACGGAGCAGGGCGGACAGATCCACCGGGCTGCTGCGCAGTGAAAACTCTGCGCGCTCCATCCGGGAAACGGTCAGGATCTCGGCAACCAGCCGCTCCATGCGGCCGGCGACGGCCAGGGAACGTGCCAGATATTTATCCCGGTCCCGATAGACGTCAATACCGGCCAGCATGCCGGAAAGCTGGCCTTTCAGCACGGTGATGGGCGTTTTCAGTTCATGGGAAGCGGCGGCGAAAAAGGCGGCGCGCTGGCGCTCCAGTTCCCGTTCACGGTCGATATCCCGCTGCAGCGCGGCGTTGGCGGATTGCAGTTCGTCCAGCGCGGCGTTCAGACGCGCCGAGAGCGTGTTGAGGTTACCGGCCAGCACGCCGATCTCATCAGAGCGGGACACACGGCATGACTGTGAGAAATCCAGTTCGGCCATCTGCTTTGAAATGGCGCTGATCCGGACAATGGGACGGGTGATATAACGGGAATAAAAAACTGCCCCCAGCAGGGAGACGCTCAAAACCACAAGCGCCACAAGCGGAAGCACCTGATTCAGCGCCCGCGTTGCCTGGTTGACGGCCGTGACGCTGGGGCGCACCTCCAGCAGGTATACCTGCGGATCCCCTGCAAAGGAAAAAGGGTTGTCTACAAATTCCTCGCCCACTCCGGAAAGGCCGGAACCGCCGGCCTCGTCGGCAATGGCAAAGGCGACGTCGGAACGGAGGTCGTCTGCAGCCTGGAAATCCGCTTCCGTACCCGTCCAGGCTTCTTCAAAGCCGCAGGTGGATTCCACCGCAATGGAGACGGGCAGCTCCATCGGCGCGCCGCTTTCATCGTAAACGGACACCATTGCGCCGGTTTGGAGGATGAAACGCTCAAACAAAGGCGCGGAATCCTCATAGGTGGTATCCTGCAGCAGATTCAGCAGCTGCAGGGTCTGCGTTTTCAGATCGTTCGTGACCACGGAGACGTATGAAATCGGCGTGGCCCAGACCAGAAAACCATAGGTCGCGGCGCAGGCCGCCGCAAGAATGAGCGCCGTGATCAGGAAGATGCGGGCGGTCAGGCTGCTTCCGAAGCGCTCAGCGATCCTTTTCCACACGGTATCCCACCCCCCGTACAGTTTCAATGTAGTCGCGGTTCAGCTTTTTTCGGAGATTTTTGATATGGCTGTCGACCACCCGCTCGTCGCCGAGGAAATCGTAGTTCCAAAGCCTGGCCAGCAGCATGGAGCGGGTCAGAACCCGCCCCTGATTCTGCAGGAGTTCCCGCAGCAGTTCGAATTCCCGGCTGGTCAGTTCCAGCCGGACGCCGCCGGCAAAGGCATGATAACCGTCCAGATCCAGGGTGATATCCCGGTACTGCAGGCAATTGGAGGCGCCGCCTCCGGCGGAGCGCCGCAGGACCGCCGCAATTTTACGCAGCAGAACCGGCATGGAAAAGGGCTTTGTCACATAGTCGTCGATCTCCAGGTCAAAGCCGCGGAGCTGCTGTTCCTCAGAGTCCAGGGCGGTCAGCATCATAACCGGGACGCGGGATTCCCGCCGGATCAGTTCACAGACGCCGAACCCGTCAATCCGGGGCAGCATCAGATCCAGCAGGACCAGATCCCATCCGCCGCTGTGAAACAGATCCAGCGCGGCCAGCCCGTCGCCGGCGGCGGCAGTTTCATACCCGGCGTCCCGCAGATAGGCGCAGAGCAGCTCCTGGATGTCCGGGTCGTCCTCTGCAATCAGAATTCTGCGCATTTTGATCACCTCCAGAACAAGATACTGCAGAAGTGTGAAGATTGTATGGATTTTGCAAAAAACGGCCGGATGGGATCCCATCCGGCCGGCTGGTATGTTCAGAGGACTGCCACGGAGCAGGCCAGCGCCAGCGCCCCATAGCCGATATGGCAGGCGACGCTCAGCGACAGCGGCGCCATATCAAAGGGCACGCCGGGGAACTCCCGCTCCAGCTCCGCCTTCCAGTCCATGGCTTCCTCCAGATTACCGGAGTATGCAATCTCCAGGCGGAGGCTGCCGTCTTCCCACTCTGCGGAAAAACGGTTGGCCAGGTCTTTGCGTATGGCGTCGATCATGGTTCTGCGCGCGGCCTTCTTGCCGCGGACCTTGGCATAGGCGTCCAGCTTTTCCCCCTGGATCTGCAGCACCGGCTTCAGATTCAGGACGGTGCCGATGGCGGCAGCCGCCGGGGTGATACGGCCGCCCTTTTTCAAGTATTTCAGCGTTTCCAGGCAGATGTAGATGCTGGACTGGAATTTGCGCTCTTCCAGAATACGGCGGACTTCAGCCGCATCTTTGCCCTGGCGGATCAGATGCAGGGCGTCCAGCACGGATTGGCGCTGCGTGACAGAGATCCGCTGGTTGTTGACAACCTGTACCCGGCCATGATACCCTTCCGCCAGCATGACTGCGGACTGGCAGGAGCTGCTCAGCCCGCTGGACATGGGGATGTGGACGAGCTCATCGTGATCCTGGAGCAGGCGGTCCCACAGCGCGGTCACGTCTCCGGGCGCGGGCTGGGAAGTGGAAATATCCGCGTCCTCCTCCAGATGGCGGTAAAATTCGTTTTGGGACAGGGTGATTTCCTCAAAATAGAGCGTTTCGTTGATAAAAAAGGGCATCGGCAGAACGGCTACGCCCAGCTGACGGGCTTCGTCCTGTGTAATGCCGCTGTTGCTGTCGGTGACAACTGCAATGTGTTTCATGTGCGCAAGATCCTTTCTGCCGATTGCCGGTCTGCAGCGGACAGCCATAACTGCCCGAAAAACTGCCGCGGCCTGCAGCGCGCCGCCTTCCGCACCGGGGAAGGCCAAGCCGCTTCCGCCGTCCGCGGCTGCGGTTTGGAAATTGCGGAAATCCTTTGCGCTGAAGCCTGAAAAAGAGCCGGAGCAAGCGATATCAAGCTTGCTCCGGCATGGCGGAGTGGGAGGGATTTGAACCCTCGCGCGCGGTTTAGACGCCTACTCCCTTAGCAGGGGCTATTTTTTGCAAGCTTTATCAATGTACTCTGGCTTTTTAAGTGTGAACGCGGTGTTTACAGCGCTCCTGAAGTCTTCCCGGTTGCGTCCTCCTGACAGACGTTTTGGGCTGAGATTTTGTTGATTGCCTCCACCATGGGAGTTGTATTAACGTGGATGTATCGCTGGGTGGTTGCGAATTTTGTGTGTCGCATGATCTCCTGGATCACAGAGGGAACGCTGCCATCCAGGGCCAATGCGGTAGCGGTGGTGTGGCGGCAGGAGTAAGGCTTTAAGGGCCTGCAGCCACATCGCTCCAATGCAAGGTAATACTCGTCATAAAATCTCCATTTATTCATGCAAAGAATTTTATCGCTTTTGGAATACGTACATAAATCCCGGAGAATTACCAAAACGGCATCACCCAGCACAATTGGCGTACTTTTCCGCTTCTTTGTTTTCAGGCCGGCGCCAACGATGAGGTTTTGCTCCCAGTCGATCATGTCCTTCCGGGCGCGAAACAGTTCGCCGGGCATCATACCTGAGTAGATCATCAGCAGCAGATATCCGACAAAGGTATCCCCGCCAGTGTAAGCGGCCCACAGCGCCTTGATCTCGGCCTCGTTAAACGGCACCTGCTCTTTCTCATCCAGGGGCGGGAGGACGATGAATTCCGACAGGTTGACGCTGACTTCCTGCTGCGCCATGGCACGCTTGTAAAGGTGGGACAGTAAAACCCGCATGTCCCTGGCCGGGTAATAGGTCTCCGTCTGCTCGTCGACCGCGGCCTGCAGATCGTTGATACGCAGCTCTGCAATCGGGATATACCAGATGTCCTTCAGTCGGTTGTGGGCGATCCGCATACTGGTCTGCTGTGATTTGGACAGGTTCAGCATTGCGCTGGTGCTCCAGGATTGATACAGATCTTCGATCGTGGAGGGCTTCCGATCCGTCCGGCGGCCGGACAGCTGCGGAATATACTGCAGCGCCTCACGTTTGGTTGCAAAGCCGCTCTTTGTACGGCGCACCGGGAGCATTTTTTTCTTTTTGCCCTCCGGCGTATCGATTTCCACCTCACGCCAGCCGACGGTCAGGATAGCCTTATAGCCGGTTTTGGTCTTTTCCACGGTGCCCATCCCGTTGCCGCGCGTGCGCCTGCCGTGCTTTTTTGTG
>JAHZEF010000161.1 GCA_019422005.1 Clostridiales bacterium | reverse complement strand
CAGGGTAAGCCGGTAAGTGAAAAACCAGAACACACGCTCCAGGACGCTGCTCAGCAGCAGGCTGCCCAGTAAGGAGATCAGCAGAGAAGCCGCAAGGGAAATCAGCGCATACAGCATTCCTTCCCAAACCAGCATCCGCCGCAGCTGCCTTCCGGTCATTCCGATCGACTGCAGCATGGCAAACTCCCGGCGGCGCGTGATGATGGAGGTCATGACCGCGTTAAAGAAGTTCAGGATGCCGACCAGTCCCACAATCATGCTCAGAACGCTTCCGAGCAGCAGGAACATACTGCGGAAACTTTCAAACTCCGCACTGTAGGTCGCTTTGCTTTCATAATCCCACTGGGGCTGCTGGTTCTGCGTAAAGTCCGCAAGGAACTGTTCCATGCCGGCATTCCCCTCTTCTGTGGTGTCGAAGGCGTATGCCATGACGCAATCCGTTCCCGTATCCTGCCGGAAGGTCTGGTCGTTCATCACAAATTCATCCGAACCGTAGTAACGGTAGCTCAGGGCATATGGAACCGTCACCAGGGCGGCAACCTCATATTCGATGTCCCGGTACCGGGCCGCCCTAGCTACAAACGGCTCCCCTTCCGGAACCTCCCCCTCATACACCTCGCCGGTGTCAGGATTATAATACTCGTATTCCTCCACATAGCGCAGCGTGATCCGGTCGCCCAGCCGCGCCCAGTGAGAATCCATGTTGGGATTTCCATAGTCGTCGTCGGCGTACACCGCCGCAACATACCGCCCTCCCGGCTCATAGAGCTTGGAGAGATCGCCCTCCAGAACCCCCAGTTTGTCCAAAGCAAACCGCTCCATTCCGTAAAGCTGCGCTGTGTCGGCAAGCAGGCCGTCCTCGTTCCGGTCCATAAAATGGACCATGCTGTCCAGCATCTCCTGGCTGTTCCAACCGCTGTTTACTTCCCGGAAATATGATTCGGTGACAAATTCCTGAACCGGAGACGTCCTTCCGTAGACCTTCCCTCCGTCTGTTACGCCGCCCTGCGCGGCAATGGCGTCAACTACCGACTGGGGCACTGCCATTTCGTCATGAAACAGATCCCCGCCGGTCTGAAACTGCCCTGCATCTGCCACCAAAAAGTCCGAAACCGTACTGCGCGACACATATTTTTCCATATCAAAGCCATTGGTAAAAGTAACCGTCACATTCAGCAGTACAATCGCCAGGCAGAGGGACAAAATTGTGACAACGGTCTTCCGGCGGCTGCGCCCCAGATTTCCATAGGCCATGGAAAGCAGGTTGACGCCCCGCGTCGTCTTCCGCCCCTGCCGTTTTTTCCCTCCATCGTGTTCTGTGTAGCGGATTGCTTCAATGGGCGACACTCTGGAAGCCATACGGCCGGGCTTGCGGCAGGAGATCAGGACCGTAATCAGGGAAAACAGCGCTGAGCCGACAAAAATCAGTGGGCTGGCCGACAGCGCATCCTCCACCACACCGTCCAGACGGCGGAGCACCACCGGAGTCAGCCATGCGCCCACACCGTATCCCAACAGCAGCCCCAGCGGGATTCCTGCAAGGGAGAGCGTCAGCGCCTGCCGGCGGATGATCCGCTTCAGCTGCTTCCCGGTTGTCCCGATGGTTTTCAGCAGGCCGTAAAAGCGGATATCGTTGGTTACGGAAATCTGAAACACGTTGTAAATAATCAGGTATCCGGTCAAAATGATCAGCAGCAGCAGCGCCGCTACGGCTGCCAATGTCGTCGGATCCATGCTGTCTGCCAGCTGCACGCCGGTATAGCCCCAATTGACGCCGGTATTGATATAGTTATCCCCTTCGGCACGGCTGATCCCCTGATAACCGTGATTCTCCAGCACCTGATCCATATCCTGCGCAATATGCATGGAGTTCCGGAACATCACATCCAGATTCCAGCTGCCGGTCATGCCGTCGCTGCCCGGAGGAACCACCCCCACCTCGTCCAGGATGTCATCCACCCTGCTTTCCGGGATCAGAATGTGATTGGCCACGATCGCCTCGTCATACTCCCACCAGCCGCAAAGGGTAAAGGTCTGCGTCGTTTCCCGGTTGTCCACCAGGAATGTGACGGTAAACTGGTTCCCCAGTTCCGGCTCCACACCCAGCAATTCCAGCACGCGGGTATCGGTGGCAGCTTCATCCGTCCCTTCTTCCGGCAGGCGCCCCTCCTCCGGGTCGCAATACATCCAGTGGGCCTGATTGGCGTCACTGTAGCCAATCTCCACATGGGACTTCTGAAACGGCTCATCCGCCGGCATGCCCACGAAGCGCCGGAGCCCCCATTCCCTGATCAGCGGGTCTTCCCGCAATTCTTCAAACTGCGCTTCCGTCAGATACTTGAAACCGCCGTGCGACCAGCCGCCCACCTGGCGGAAATTCGATTGCTGAAATGAATAATTGATGGACAGCGCTATGGTAAACAGGGAGGTGAACAGTACGGTCGTCAATGCGATGGCCAAGATGGCGATCGCATTGCGGATCCGGTTGGCCCGGAGGCTCCGTCGGGCCAGCCGGCCGACACATCTGCGATTTGCAACCTTGATCATGCCTGCCCTCCGCCCACAATTCTGCCATCCTCAATCCGAATAATCCGATCGGCCAGCTGCGCAATCTCCTCGTTGTGCGTAATCATCACAATGGTTTGGGCAAACTTCTGACTGGTAACCTTCAGAAGCCCCAGTACATCCTGACTGGTGCGGCTGTCCAGATTTCCCGTCGGCTCGTCTGCCAGAATAATGGCAGGCTTCGAAGACAGCGCCCGGGCAATGGCCACGCGCTGCTGCTGTCCGCCTGAGAGATTATTCGGCAGATTCTGCAGTTTGCTTTCCAGCCCCAGCGTATCGACAATCCGGCTGACGTAAGGGTCATCCGGCTGGTTCCCGTCCAGCTGAATCGGCAGAACGATATTTTCAAACACGTTCAGCATCGGAACCAGATTATAATTTTGGAATACAAATCCGATTTTTCTGCGCCGGAAAATTGTCAATTCCTCATCTTTCAGAGAAAAGATTTCCCTGCCGTCCACGGTAACGCTTCCGGATGTCGGCCGGTCCAGGCCGCCCAGCATATGCAGGAGTGTGGATTTCCCGCTGCCCGACGTCCCGACGACGGCGACAAATTCCCCTTTTTCCACTGTCAGGTTCACCCCGTCCAGCGCATGTACCGCGGTATCCCCGCTGCCATAAATCTTTTTCAGGTCTCTGGTCTGTAAAATTGCCATAACAATGCCTCCATGAATCGTCTGCCGTGAGCCCGCCGCTTTTGCAGTCCTGTCTGCAAAAAGTCTGTATTGCTCCCGGCAATACAGACTTTATCATATCCATCTGTCCAGAATCTTTCCGGCGGCAGCTGAAATCTAACAAATTTGAAAGGTTTATGACGCTGACGGGAGAAATACCGAAAATGTACTTCCGCCGGCCGGTTCCGAACGCACTTTGATATAGCCGCCCTGAACCGTCAAAATCTCCCGCGTCAGAAACAGCCCGATCCCAATGCCTTCCTGCCCGGCTGCTTCCGGTGCACGATAAAACCTCTGAAAGATTTTTTCGCTCTCTCCTTCGCGGATTCCCATTCCGCAGTCCGTCACATCAATTCTGCAAAACAGCTCATACGGCTGCACTGTCACCAGAATCTCCGTCCCCTCCGGCGCATATTTCACCGCATTGTCCAGCAGATTTCCAACGGCCTCCGCCGTCCATTTCAAATCAAATTGGGCTTCCGCATCTGTATCCGGCAATCGGATCTGCATCCCCTTCCGCGCCGCTTTCGGGGCAATCGGGGCAGCTGCGGCGTCCAAAAGGGCCCGCACCGCCCGGCGCTCCGGCCGCACGCAGATGACTCCGCTCTCCAGCCGGGAAGTCTTCACCAGCGCCTCAATCAGAAACTGCAGCTTCTCCGTCTGCGCGGACAGCGCGTCTGTGTATAACCTGCAGGAATCCGGGAGCTCCTGTTCAGACAGCAGCTGCGCATACAGCAGAATATTGGCCAGAGGCGTTTTGGTCTGGTGCGAGATATCTGATATCAGCGCTTTGATCTTGTCCTTTTCCGCGGCCAGCCCCTGAGCCGTCACCGCGTTTTCTGACAGATAGCGAACCATGCGCGCCTCCAGTGCCGACAGGCGGGTCTCGTCAAAGGAGCTCTCCAGAAACGTCCCGTCGATGGCCGCCTGCAGCATACGGTCTATCCGGCGGATCGTACGCGCTGTCAGAATGCGGCCGGCGCCGAGGGCCGCCGCTGTAAACGCTGCCAGCCCCGCCAGCAGCAGTACTCCATGGATAACAGGCATCCTATTTCACCGCCCAGACATACCCCAATCCATAGACCGTCTTAATATAGCGCGGACTTGAGGGGGTATCTTCCAACTTGGCCCGCAACCTGCGGACTGTGACCGACAATGCATTCTCATCCACATATTCCGCGCCGTCAGACCAAAGCCGGTCAATCAGGATCTCACGGCTCAGCGTCTGCCCTTTGGATTCTACCAGCAGGCGCAGCAGCTTCTGTTCCGTTTTGCTCAGTTCGACTGCGGAGCCATTTTTCAAAAACTCCATTCTCTCAAAGTCAAATTGATATGGCCCTATGGCCATCGCCGCCGGCCTGCTCTGCCTGCGCAGCTGCGCATGAACCCGCGCCCGAAGGACCATCAGGGAAAAGGGCTTGGTGATATAGTCGTCCGCACCCAGCTCCAGCCCGGTGACAATATCCGTTTCCAGATCGTTTGCCGTCAAAAGGATAACCGGGATCCCGGCGCTCCGCTTCACCTCCTGCAGCAGTTCCAGTCCGCTGCCGTCTTCCAGATTGACGTCCAGAATCGCCAGGTCAAATTTCTCCGCCGCCAGCCTTTCCCGGGCCTCCGCCAGACTGTGGCACCCAGTAAACCGGTCCTCATTGTTGTGCAGCGCCAGCGCAATCCCATCGCAAAGCGCCCGGTCATCTTCCACAATTAAAATATTCTGCATTGCGAGCCCTCCCCGCCCTGTACTTCCGGTACATTATAGCGCAAATCGCAGAAAAAGAAAATCCCCGCTTTCCCTACTTTCTGATTGACTATTCTTATCCGCTGTGCTATAATACTCGCGGTCATCAGACCAGATTCTGAATATGCTAGTGTAGCTCAGTCGGTAGAGCAGCTGATTCGTAATCAGCAGGTCGTGTGTTCGAG
>JAHZEF010000160.1 GCA_019422005.1 Clostridiales bacterium | reverse complement strand
GCTGGTATTTGCCGCTTTGTTTTTTGCACTGCGGAACGCCGTCTCCCCGGCTGTCTTTCTGCTGATCTGCACGGCGGTCATGGCGCTGGCCTGCTGGAGTTTGTGCCGCTGGCTGAAAACGCGCGGCGCGGCTATTTTCGGAGCGCTGTGAGGGAAGCAGCGCGGAGCTTCGGCTTCGCTGCCGGATTCAATGAAAGGGGTGTCCTGCATGGAACAGGAGTTTACGTATCGGTTCGCCGAGGAAGGGGATGTGCCCGCCATTCTGACATTTATCCGCGCGCTGGCAGTATACGAGCATCTGGAGGATCAGGTGGAAGCTACGGAGGATTTGCTGCGCCACTGGCTCTTTGAACAGCGGAAAGCCGAGGTGCTGCTGGCGGAATCCGGCGGGAAGCCCGTGGGGATGGCGCTGTTTTTTCATAACTTCTCCACGTTCCTGGGCAGAGCGGGGCTCTACCTGGAGGATTTGTTTGTCCTCCCTGAATGCCGCGGCCGCGGCTGCGGAACGGGGCTTCTGCGGAGGCTGGCGCAGATCGCGCTGGAACGGGGCTGCGGGAGGCTGGAATGGTGCTGTTTGGACTGGAACCGGCCGAGCATTGCGTTTTACCGGTCCCTGGGCGCCGTTCCGATGGAGGAATGGACGACGTATCGCCTGGCCGGACAGACGCTTCTGGACATGGCGGATGGGGGAGGCTGCAATGCGGAGTAATTTTCATACCCATACCAGGTACTGCGACGGAAGCCACACGGTGGAGGAAATGGTGCAGGCCGCCGTCTCCCTGGGAATGCGGGCGCTGGGTTTTTCCGGCCATTCCTATACAGCCTACGATGACAGCTATTGCATGTCGCAGGCCGGGACGGAGCAATATCTTGCGGATGTGCTGGCGGCCCGGGAGCGGTATGCGGGCAGGCTGGAGATCTATCTGGGCGTGGAGGACGATTACCATGGCGGCCGTCCCCAGTTTCCGCGGGATTTCACCATCGGTTCGGCCCATTGCGTGCTGGCGGGCGGACGGTATTTCAGCGTGGATGCGGATCCTGCGCTGCTGCAGGAGGCGGTGGACACCGCGTTCGGCGGCGACATTTACCGGCTGACGGCGGCATATTTTGCCCAAATGGCCTGTGTGCAGGAGAGGACCGGCTGTGATGTGATCGGACACTTTGATCTGGTTGCCAAATTCAACGAGCACGGACGGTTTTTTGAGGAAGAGGATCCGCGCTACTGGAAGCCGGCGCTGGAGGCCATAGAGCATCTGTGCCGGCAGAACGGCGTGTTTGAAATCAATACGGGGGCCATGAGCCGGGGATACCGGAGCGTTCCGTACCCGTCCAGGCGGCTGCTGCAGGCGGTTCATGAATTCGGCGGGGCCATTGTCCTGTCCAGCGACAGCCACAGCGCAGATACCCTGTGCGCCTATTTCCCGGAAGCGGAGGCGCTGGCGGCCTCCTGCGGGTTCCGGACATGCCGTACTCTGACGCCCGGCGGCTGGCAGGAGGTGCCGCTGGACAGCGATTTTTAACGCAGGGCGCCGCACCCGGGCCTGGTGCGCGGGCGGCCGGAATCCGAAACGCCCGCCTGCAGGGCAGGGGGCGCGCAAAAAGCAGCCGCACAGCGGCTGCTTTTTTACAGGCTCAGGGTCCCGTTGAACAACTGCTCCAGCACCAGGCAGACCGCGCCGTACAGCGGCGCGCGCTCGCCGAAGGTGGAGCGCAGAAAGCGGAATTGGCGGGAATTTTTCAAAACGCTGATTTTGTTGAGCGTGGCTTCCATGGAGGACACGATCTCATCGGGAAAATGGCACCCGGCATGGCCGAAAATAATGGTGGAGATGTCGATGATATTGATGAAGCTGTTCAGCGCATAGGTCAGCTGCTTGGAACAGTTGTACAGCACAGAGTAGGCTCTGGAGGAAACGCGGCAAAATTCCATGGCCTCCGAGAAGGATTCGAACTGGGTGGAACATTCCTCATTGATCTGGCTGAGGATGTTGGTGGCGCTGGCGTAGAGTTCCAGGCAGCCGCGGCTGCCGCAGGTGCACCTGGGCCCGTTGTAGTCGATGGTCATGTGGCCGAACTCCCCGCAGGAGTCCACCGAGTTTTTCAGCAGCTGGCGGTTGGTGACCACGGCGGAACCAATGCCGTTGTCAATGCCGACGTAGAGAAAATTATCTTCCTCCCGGCCATGGCCGAAGTACAGCTCCGCCAGGCCGGAGGCCTGCATGTCGTTGGCGACATAAATCGGGAACTGATACAGCGTTTCCAGATAAGGGCGCAGCGGCAGCGACTGGATGTTGTGGAAATCCGTCACGTACCGGATACCGCCGCCGACCACATCGATGACGCCGATGACCGCAATTCCAAGCCCCAGAATACGCCGGGAGGTAAAGGCGGTCAGGTCGGAAACGACGCCGGCCAGCTTGGAGAGAATGGTGTGCTCTGTTTCCTCGGCCTCGAACAGGATGCGCTTGGAATACAACTGGTTCATCGCCATGTCCGACACGGTGCCGTAGATAAAATCCTTGGAGATCCAGATGCCCAGCGCAACCGGAGAGTCCGGAGAAAGCACCAGGATTTTCGGGCTGCGGCCCACGCCCTTCTTATCGTCGGGGGACTCTTCTTCGACGATGACGTTCATCGCCAGCAGCTCCGAGGTCAGATTGGTTACGGTCATGGAAGAGAGATGCGCGCTCTTGGCGAGCTGATACCGCGTCATATTGTGGCCGGTGCAGAGGTTTTGCAGAATCAGGGAGCGGTTGAATTCCTTGACGCCCACCAGATTCAGACCGGACTTTTTCATTGCAGGGGAACCTCCCGTTGGGAATTTCTGCCCGCTGCAGTCAAAGGGGCAGGGGCGAGTTGTTGCGATAGTCTATATACTGAAACCGGAAACCGCCGTCCTCCAGAATTTCCGACGTATGGGAGACGGACCAGCCGGGCAATGCGTCCAGATCCGGGAAAAAGCGGTCGGCCGGAGGCCTGCACAGGGTTTTGGTTACCAGCGCTTCCCGGCAGTACGGCAGCAGCGCTTCATAGACGCTGGCGCCGCCGATGACGCACAGGTCGTCCGCCGGCAGCTGGCGGCACCGCGCCAGCAGCGCGGGCAGAGAGGAAAATACCTCTGCACCGGGAAGCGTCAGAGCCGGATTGGAGGACAATACAAAATTGCTGCGGTTTTTCAAGGGCTTTCCGCCGGGAAAGGTGGCCAGCGTTTTCCGTCCCAGGATCACGGTTTTCCCTGTGGTCAGTTGGCGGAAGCGCTGCAGATCGGCAGGGATGGCGGCCAACAGGCGGCCGTTCAGCCCGATCCCCCAGTCCTCGCAGACATTGACAATACAATTCATGGCAGAACCCCCTAAATCGCCACGGGGATTTTGTGATCAAAGGCGGCGTATTGGTAGTTTTCCAGGGAGAAGCTGTCCACCGTGAAATCATAGAAATTGTCCACCGCGGGGTCGATCCGGAATGCAGGCGCATCGAAGGTGGGATTGCGCAGCAGCTCTTCCACCAGCGGGACATGGCGGTCGTAAATATGGCAGTCGGCGATGACATGAACCAGTTCCCCGGCCTGCAGGCCGGATACCTGCGCCATCATGTGCACCAGCACCGCATACTGGACCACGTTCCAGTTGTTGGCGGCCAGCATATCCTGAGAACGCTGGTTCAGGATGGTGTTCAGCGTCCGGCCGGAGACATTGAAGGTCATGGAATAGGCGCAGGGATAGAGCCCCATGGCATGCAGGTCTTCAAAGTTGTAAAGGTTGGTGAGAATCCGGCGGCTGTTGGGATTGTGCTTCAGGTCGTAGAGGACCCGGTCCACCTGGTCGAACATACCCTCCGGGTACTGGTGCTTGATGCCCAGCTGATAGCCGTAGGCCTTGCCGATGGTGCCCTCGGCGTCCGTCCAGGAGTCCCAAACATGGCTGTTGAGCTCGGCGACGCGGTTGGATTTTTTCTGCCAGATCCAGAGCAGTTCGTCGATGCAGGACCGGAACGCGGTCCGGCGCATGGTCATAATGGGGAATTCCTCCGCCAGGTTATACCGGTTCACCACGCCGAAGGTTTTGACGGTATGGGCCGGCGTGCCGTCGGCCCAGTGGGGACGGACCTCCCGGTCCGTATCCCAGACGCCGTGATCCAGGATCTGGCGGCAGGTCTGCAGGTATAGCTCATCGGCTCTGCTCATGGGGATGCCTCCTGTCGGGACAGTGTTGAAGTTTCGTAGCTATTATACCATAGACAGTTTAAAAGGGAAACTGGAATTTCAAACAGAATGCTCAGCAAAAAGGACGGGAGAATTGTCTTCGGAACATGCGGATTGGCCGGATGCATGCCGGCGGTTTTATAAAGATCTGCAGAAGATTCCCTCAATGGCCGCGCAGCCGGCAGGGCCGGGGAGGCCCGGGGGATGGAGGGCGGCAGGCCGCCGGGGATGGGGCGTGCGCTCCGGGCCGGCGGAGCCTGTATGGGAAGGAATGGGCTGCAGAACGGTTCCCGTTTCCGGAATCAGGCAGGGAGCTGCACTGTGGATGTTGCATGATTTCAAAAAAATTGGTATAATAAAGTGTTTTATGAATACTTAAGGAATTGAGGACGCTATGGATACAACAAATCTCAGCTTTCAGGACCTGGGCCTGTCCGAGGAAATATTGATGGCGCTGGAGAAAAAAGGGTACGGCTATCCCACCCGCGTCCAGGCGGAGGCGATCCCGCCGCTGCTGCAGTGGAAGGACGTGATTGCCAAGGCTCCCACCGGCACGGGAAAAACCTTTGCCTTTGGAATCCCGATGATCGAGCATATCGATGCGGACAGCAGCGATTTGCAGGGGCTGATTCTGGCCCCGACCCGGGAACTGGCGATCCAGATCTGCGACGAACTGCGGGGCCTGCTGGCCTACTGTAAAAATATCCGTGTCGCGGTGGTTTACGGCGGCCAGAAAATCGACACGCAGATCAAGGCGCTGAAGAAGAACCCGCAGATTGTGGTGGCTACGCCGGGACGGCTGATGGATCATTACCGCCACAAAAACCTGCGCCTGGACCGGGTCAAAACCGTGGTGCTGGACGAAGCGGACCGGATGCTGGACATGGGGTTTTTCAAAGACGTGACCGGGATCCTGGACCGGATCAAAAACAGGGTCAATATGGGGCTGTTTTCCGCGACCATCTCACAGGAG
>JAHZEF010000016.1:27433-28909 GCA_019422005.1 Clostridiales bacterium | reverse complement strand
TCCGTTTGACGAACAGGACCAGTTCCCGCAGCTCCTCCATTTCACTCTCGACCATGCCCGCGCAGGGTTCATCCAGCAGCAGCACCTTGGGGCCGGTCATCAGCGCGCGTGCAATTTCCAGCTTGCGCTGCGGCCCGTACGGCAGGTTCTTGGCCAGGCTCTCTGCAAACTGGTCCAGATGGAAGACCTCCAGAAGTTCCATCGCCCTGTCCACCATGCGCTGTTCCTGCTCCCGGAATTTTCGGGTCCGCAGGAGGCTGGCGCAGAGCCCGTAGCCGCAGCTGTTGGTCTGCGCAATCAGCAGGTTATCCAGCACAGTGGCGTTGCCGAACAGGCGGATATTCTGAAAGGTGCGGGCGATGCCCGCATTGGCGAACTCGAACGGTTTCCTGCCGGCCATATCCCGGCCTTCAAAGAACACCTTGCCCTGCGTCGGCTGGTACACGCCGGTGACCACATTGAATACCGTCGTCTTCCCGGCGCCGTTGGGGCCGATGACGGCAACAATCTCATTTCCCAGTTCCAGGGAAAAGTTGTCCACAGCCTTCAGGCCGCCGAACTGCATTGTCATGTTCTCAATTTTCAGGATCCCCATGGTTCAGCCCTCCTGTCTCTGCCGGGTTTTGAGCCGGTAGTTCTTACAGCGCAGGATGGGGATTTCCTTGCCGCCGCACAGCCCGTTTGGCCGGAACAGCATAATCAGCACCAGAAGCGCAGCATAGATTGCCATTCTCCAGTCGGACAGGAAGCGGATCACCTCCGGCAGGAACGTGAGCACGAATGCGCTGACGATGGATCCGGAAATGCTGGCCGCGCCGCCGGCGTACAGGAAGACCAGATAGTCGCAGGACTTGAGCATGGAGAACAAATCCGGCTGGCTGTAGCACAGCAGATGGGAATAAAGCGCGCCGGCCATCCCCGCCATCATGGCTGCCACCACAAAGGCCATCATTTTGGTGCGGAAGGCGTTGACGCCCACGCTGCCTGCAGCGATCTCATTTTCCCGCACGGCAATGCAGGCCCGCCCATGGGCGGAATTGACCAGATTCCGGACCAGGACCACCACCGCCAGCGTGGCGATCAGGATGATCCAGAGATTGGAATACTTGGGGATGCCGGTCATGCCTCTGGCCCCGCCCACCGCAGGGATCAGACGGATCACGGCCCGGATCACCTCGCCGAAGCCCAGCGTCACAATGGCAAGGTAGTCCCCGTTGAGCCGCAGGCAGGGCAGGCCGATCAGGAAGCCCGCAATCCCCGCGACCAGAATGCCTGCTGCAATCGCCGCCAAAAATACGGCGTACTGGCCGAAAACCGGGAATCCGGCAGAGTCTGTGAGCACGCTGGTGATAAACGCCGAGACATAGGCGCCGATGGCCATAAAGCCGGCGTGGCCGATGGAAAACTGCCCGGTATAGCCGTTGACCAGATTCAGGCTCACGGTCATCATCACATTGATGCAGGAAAGGTTGATCA
>JAHZEF010000016.1:0-27423 GCA_019422005.1 Clostridiales bacterium | reverse complement strand
GCTGGATATAGTAATCGCTGACCACATGCCGCAGATTCAGCACATACAGCACGGCAGACACCAGGAAGACGCCGGCCAGCCAGCGTACATTGCGGTTGATTCCGATAAATTTCCGATACATGCGCCCACCTACACTTTCTCAACCGTCCTGTGCCCCAGAATGCCCTCCGGGCGGAGAAGCAGCACCAGGATCAGGACAATGAAGCTGACGCCGTACGCAAATTCCGAGTTGAGGTAGGACGCATAGATTTCAATAATGCCCATCACAAGGCCGCCCAGCATGGCGCCGCGGATATCCCCAATCCCGCCGAACACGGCGCAGATAAAGGATTTCAGCCCCATGGTGCTGCCCATGGTCAGGGTGATTGTGGGGTACAGGCAGGAATACAGGCAGCCGCTGAGCGCAGCCAGCGCCGCGCCGATAAAAAAGGTCAGGGAGATTACGCCATTGACGTTGATGCCCATCAGGGAGGCGGCGTTTTTATCCTGACAGACCGCCCGCATCTGTTTGCCGTAGGTGGTCCTCTGCACGAAAAAGTTCATCACAAGGCACAGCACCAGCGTCACGCCGATCATGACCAGCTGGACGCTGGTAACCGTCAGATTTCCGATTTGGAACATTTTCACCGGGATGATGCTGGGAAAGCTCTTGGCGTTCGGGCCGATAAACGGAAGCGCGCGGGGAAAATTCTCCAGGAACAGGGACATGCCGATGGCGGTAATCAGGGCCGTCAGGCGCGCCTTGTTGCGCAGGGGCTTGTAAGCCACGCGCTCAATCACAAAGCCCAGGCCGCCGGTGCAGAACATCGCTGCGATGATCACACCGATGATCACCAGCATATTGGTGGGAACGTCGGTAAAAATGCCGAAGAGATAGAACGCCACATAGGCGCCCACCATCAGGAAGTCCCCATGGGCAAAGTTGATCATGCCGATGATGCCGTAAACCATGGAATAGCCGATGGCCAGCAGCGCGTATGCGCAGCCCAGCTGCAGGCCGTAGATCAATAACTGCAAAATCATATGTCACTAACTCCTAATTCCTTGCCGCAGCAAATTGTTTTAGGAGTCCGGCCGGGAAGCGCGGCTGCGCTCCCAGGCCTTCATCCGGTTCGGTATTCGGGGATCGACAAGCGAATTAGTCTTCGAGGTTCACAGTCGTCACATAGTTCACCTGGTCGCCCTCCAGCGCAAGCACGTATGCGTCCTTGATGGGGTTGCGGTCCTCGTCAAAGACCAGCGTGCCCGTCACGCCGCTGAAGCCGCTCAGGCCGGCCAGCGCGTCGCGGATATCCGCCGGGGCGGTGGTTTCAGCCGTACGGATCGCCTCGCACATGGCCAGCGCCGCGTCATAGGCGTAGGCGGCGTTGGAATTGGGATTATTGTCGAAATTCTCATTGAAGCGCTTGATGAAATTCTGGCAGGTTTCGTCGGGATTCTCCGTGGTGAAAGCGGAAATATACTGAACGTTCGTCTTTGCAGACGCGTCGATCATATTCAGAATCTCCGGCGTGTCCCAGGAATCGGTTCCCAGGATGGGAACGTCCAGGCCCAGCTGATTGGCCTGCTTGAGCACATCGGGAACGTTCATATAGTAGATCGGGGCAAAAATCGCCTGCGGCGCTGCGTTTTTCAGCTTGGTCAGCTGCACGCTGAAATCCTTCACGTCGCCGCCTCCGGCATCGGAGAAGGTCTCCTGCGCCACGATCCTGCCGCCCCGTCCCTCAAACGCCTCTATGAAGCTGTTGGACATGCCGGTGGAATAATCGTCGGCGTTGTTGGTCAGAACGGCGACCTCCGTATATCCCTCGTCAAACAGATACTTTGCAGCCACCTGCGCCTGATAGGAGTCGATGAAGCAGGCGCGGAAAATATATTCGCCGATCTGCGTGCAGGCGGTATTGGTGGTCATGGTGCCGATGGTGGGGATTCCCTTGGCCTGGGAAATCTCACCGGCCGCCAGCAGGCAGCCGCTCATGGGAGGGCCAACGATCGCGGAGACACCGTCGTTGTCAATCAGCTTGTTGAAGCAGTTGACGCTGGCTTCCGCGTCGCCCTCATTGTCCTCCACAATGAACTCCACATTCAGGACCGTGCCGTCGTCGCGGACCAGGCCGCCCTTCTCCGCCAGATCCTCCTCCAGGAGCTGGATCGCCTGGCTGACCATCTGCCCTTCCATGGAGTACATGCCGGAAATGGCGGCAACCACGCCGATCTTCACCGTATCGCCGTCCGCCGTCGCGGCAGGCGTGGAGCCGCCGCCGGAAGCGCTGTCCGCCGGATCGTCTGTCGCCGTTCCGGGGTCGGAGGCACAGGCCGCCAAACCGAGCAGCATACAGGCTGCCAATAAGCAAGCAAGCAGTTTCTTCACTTTCGTTTTCTCCTTTTTCTTAAATTTTCACGACTTCTCACAGCGGAAGCGGCGCCGGGATCTGACCGTCTCCCGCCGTCCGCCTGCGGGATCCATCGCTTGGCTGCATTTTATAATGCGAAAATCTTTTCGTCAATAGTTGAAATCTAATAATTAAATTTTTCATTGTTTTTCACATATTTTATTTCACAATTTTTAACAACTTGCCTATTTTCCTAGTTTTATCCAAAATATCATGGGATTTTTAGTAAAATTACAGGATATTTTCTTGTTTTTCCCAGCTTGCATCACGCATCCCATTCTGCAGCACTTGTATTTTCTTTTCTGTTTATGAAAAATTTTAATTAAAATTATTGCATTCCCGGAAATTCTGTAGTATAGTAGGGCTCACAACTCCGGTGGAACACGGGCTGTGAAAAGAATCTCTCGTGGCAGATTTTCTATTTTTCCGTCTTTATTCTTGACGAATTTCGTCCCAGTTGTATAATGATTTTCAAGGATAATTTTTTCATTGAGGAGTTAAAATGAAACGCCTATGGATCAGTCGAACACTTCAAAAAAATGCACGCTGCAGGACGTAGCGAATATGGCGCGGGTATCCGTCTCAACGGTTTCCCATGTGCTGAACGGCACCGCGAAAATCTCAGAGCCCACCAAGCAGCGGGTCATGGAGGCGGTACACACGCTGCGATACCGCCCGCTGGGCGAATCCGGCAGCCGCCTGCTGCGGCAGAACCGGAAGGCCATTGGCGTGATTGTGCAGGATATCCGCAATGAATTTTACGCCGCCTGCGCGGGCAGCGTCCTCAACTGCGCCGACAACTCGGGCTATACCGTCATCCTCTGCGACTGCGGTTACAGCCGCCAGCGGGAGGCGGATCTGGTCCGCGAACTGATTTATCAGGATATCAGCGGGCTGATCTTCTTCGGCGGCACGGAAAACGCCGAACCGGTCACCATGGCCGACGGCTACGGGATTCCCGTTGTACTGGCCAACCGGCATGTGGACGGCTTCAGTTCCGTGATGTTTTCCAACACCAAGATCATACGCGACCTGATCACCGCGCTGTGCGAGGCCGGCAGAAAGCGTTACCTGTACCTTTCGGAATCGCCTGAGCTGCAGAGCATCCGGGACCGGATCGACGGCTTCTGTCTGGGAATGATGGATCACCATATCCCGGACGACAGCTATCAGATCCTGACAGACAAGCGCCTGCAGCGAAACAAGGTGGACGCAGCCTATACCGTGCTGCAGGAGCACCTCCGCGCCCGGGGGCTGGACTTCGACACCGTCATCACCTCCAGCGACCTGATCGCAATCGGCGCCATGAAATGCCTTCAGGACGGCGGTTGCCGCGTCCCGGAGGACGTGTGGGTCGTCGGCTATGACGACATCTCCGTCTCCTCCATGGTGTCCCCGCCTTTGACCACCGTCCGGCAGAACACCGACCGTCTGGGGGAGGAGGCCTTCCTCCTGCTTCACGAGATCATGCACACGGAGCATTACCGCCCCAAGCAGATCATGATCGAAAATACGCTGGTTATCCGCAGCTCCGCGCTGGGAAACACACATTTAAAAACTCAAATTGGAAAGGAAGGCTTTACTATATGGCCATCGTCAACTTTGGATCCATGAATCTGGATCATGTGTACGCTGTCCCGCATTTCATCCAGGGCGCAGAGACCCTTCTGGCCGGCGGGCTGACAGAATCCATCGGCGGCAAGGGGCTCAACCAGTCCATCGCCGTCGCCCGGAGCGGCGCCGCTATTTTTCACGCCGGCATGCTGGGCTGCGGCGGCGAACCACTGCGGCGCTGCCTGGATGAGAGCGGGGTTGACACCTCTCTGCTCCAATCCTGCAGCGCGCCGCAGGGGCACACCGTGATCCAGGTGGATCCCAGCGGCCAGAACTGCATCATCGTATTCGGCGGCTCCAACCAGCAGGTGAGCCGGCGCTATATCGACGAAACGCTGGACCGTTTCCAGGCCGGTGATTACCTGATGCTGCAGAACGAGATCTCCAACCTGGAGTATGCCGTGGAGGCAGGCAGGCGGCGCGGCCTGAAGCCGGTGCTCAACGCCTCCCCCATCAACGATGCGCTGCTGCAGATGGACCTCTCCGGGCTGGAATGGCTGGTGGTCAATGAAATCGAGTGCGCAGCCATCGCCGGACGCCGCGGCGTACAGGAAGCCTACGAGGCGCTGAAGGCCCGTTATCCCGGCGTCGGCATTCTGCTGACACTGGGGGCCGACGGCTCTGTCAGCTGGAAGGACGGGCTGGAAATCCGGCAGAAAACCTATCCCGTTCAAGCCGTCGACACCACCGGTGCCGGCGATACCTTTTCAGGCTATTTCGTCGGCTGCCTGACACAGGGGTTTCCCCGGGAGGAGGCCATGCGCCTGGCTTCCATGGCCTCTTCCATCGCCGTCTCCCGTCCCGGCGCGGCAGCTTCCATCCCGTGGATGGAAGAGGTGCGGAGCCGGTTCTAGCGCCGGCGCCTGCCGAGGGAAGCGCCCCCTGCGTGTCCGCTTCCGGCCGGAAAACAGACAGCGGGCGCGCTGCAGAAGCCCTGCAGCGCGCCCGCTGTCTGCCGGTATCAGACAAAGAGGCGCAGCGAAACGCTGCGCCTCTTTAAAGCAGATAATAATACGGACAGATGTCCTCATAGCGGCCGTCTTTCCCCCGGAAGCCGCCCGGGATCACTCCCAGCTGTACAAATCCCAGCCGCTGATACAGCTGCCTCGTCCGGGTATTGGAGGCCACGACGGCATTGAACTGCAGGATCCGGAACCCATGGGCCCGCCCGCGCTCCATGCTGTCGCGCACCAGGCGTTCGCCGATGCGCCTGCCGCGGCTGCCTCGCGCGACGGCATAGCTGGCGTTGCAGATATGGCCGCACCGCCCCACATTGTTCGGATGCAGAATATACAGCCCCAGCACGGCGCCGGTATCCGCATCCGCCGCCACCACAGTGTCGGTCTGCCCCGCAAAAAACGGCCCGGCCGTCTCCGCCGTCAGCGGCTCCTCCTGCGGAAACGCCGCCCCTTCCTCCACAATCTCGTTCCACACAGCGGCCATTCCCGGCAGATCTTCCGCCCGGTACCGCCGAAGTTCAACATGCATTTGTCAGGCTCCTTCGCTGTGCAGCGGACGCCGGCCATGCAGAGAGCCGCCGGCGCACAGGCTCCGGCGGCTCCGTATCTGCAGGCAGGTACGCGCGCTGTCTCAATAGTTTTCCGCTTTGACCTGGAAGTACGCCTGCGGATGCGCGCAGACAGGACAGACCTCCGGCGCCTTCCGGCCCACGACGATATGGCCGCAGTTGCTGCACTGCCAGATCACGTCGCCGTCCTTGCTGAACACCAGGCCGCCCTCCACGTTGGCCAGCAGCTTGCGATAGCGCTCCTCGTGCTCCTTCTCAACGGCCGCCACGCCTTCAAACAGTTCGGCGATGTGGTCAAATCCCTCTTCCCGCGCCTCCCGGGCAAACGAGGCGTACATATCGGTCCATTCGTAGTTCTCGCCCTGGGCGGCGTCCAGCAGGTTGTCGGCAGTGGAGCCGATGCCGTGGAACAGCTTGAACCACATCTTGGCATGCTCTTTTTCGTTGTTGGCAGTCTCCTCAAACAGGTTTGCAATCTGGACATAGCCGTCCTTGCGCGCCTTGGAAGCGTAATAGGTATACTTGTTCCTGGCCTGGGACTCGCCGGCGAACGCAGTCATCAAATTCTGCTCTGTCTTGGAACCTTTCAAATCCATGGTTGATCTCTCCTTTTTCTTGTTTTTCATGGAATAATTTTTTGCGGCTTCAGGTACCGCTCCTGTTCGGAGAATACACAGCCGCAGTACTTCTGCATATAAAAACCGTGCTCCCGGGCAAACTGCTGTCCTTCCCGGAAGAGCGGGCGGAAGTCGCGGTTGAAGAACGCCACGCCGTACGCGGCGGCGGCGCGGGCCGCCGTGGCGGCCATCAGGTCATATTGCTGATAGGGGCTGATGAACAGGCTGGAGGTAAAGCCGTCGAACCCGCCCTCCGCCGCCCTGCGGGCCGTCTCAAACAGGCGCATCTCATAGCACTTCACACACCGCCCGTCCAAATCCGCCGCCACCGCCCGGACAAAGGGCCGCAGGCCATAGTCGTCCCGTTCCAGAAGCGGAAGGCCGATTTCCGCGGCATAGTCCCGCAGGCAATTGCGGCGGGCACGGTATTCGGTGAACGGATGGATGTTGGGATTGTACCAATAGCCGGTAACGGTATGGCCCTCCTCCCGCAGCTGCGCCACAGGCCGGTTGGCGCAGGGCGCGCAGCAGATATGCATCAGCAGATTCAATGGGGATACGCTCCTTTTCGGTTCGTATCCCCATCATATCACACTTTTTCAAAAGCGCAAGGCCAAAATTCCCAATCAGAACTCCTTGCCGCGGTATATACGGCAGCTGACGGCAAAGCCCGCCGCGCACGCAAGAAGCCCCAGGCCCAGCGCGGCGGCCGCAGGCAGGGCCGGCGGCTGCGCCTCCAGCCACAGGAACGCCCTGTCCATGGCCGCACCGTTCAAAATCCCCTTTTCCATCAGCAGCGGCACCAGGAACACCAGCAGAAACAGCGCCAGAAACCCGTTGCGCGCTTTTTCCACGCCCCATTTGTAGGCTGCCGGCAGCAGCAGGCCGATCATGGCCAGGGCAATGCCGGACACTAGGGGAACCGTGGCGGCCATCTCCGCCGGGCTGCCGCCGCGGAAGCATGTGCTGGCGGCGCCGATCAGCAGCGCCAGCACTGCGCCCGCCAGGACCATGCCGATGGCAACCAGGTACCGCGCCCCCACAATCTGGCCTGTTGCGGCAGGCAGCGTCCGCGCATAGCGGTCCCAGCCGCAGCCGTCATCCAGCGAAATGGCGCTCAGCGCATAAAAGCCCATGAGCCAGATCATAAAATACAGGAAAAACAGGTTGTCTGTGACAAAGGACAGTACCGTATACAGGGCATACACCAGAAGGAGATTTTTCCTGTACAGGCTGATCAGCGCGTAGACATCCTTTTTCAGGAAGCCGATCATCATTCCGCACCTCCACTGTAAAACTGCATCATCTCATCCAGGCTGATTTTGTCCAGCACCGCGCCGGGCAGCAGCCGGCGCACCCGGCCGGGGCTGCGCACCAGCGCCGACGGTCCGAACGTCCCGCTCTGCCGCGCCAGAATCAGCTCCGGCGGCAGCGTATCCAGCTCTGCCGCCGGGCAGCGCAGCACCGCCAGCTCCTCCATCAGCCGGTCCTTGTCTTCCTGAAACAGCAGACGGCCCTGATGGAGGTAGGCGATCTGGTCGGCAACCCGCTCCAGATCCGCGGTGATATGGCTGGACAGCAGCACGCCGCAGCGCTCATCCTGAATGAACTCCAGGAACAGATCCAGGATCTCGCCGCGCACCACCGGATCCAGGCCGCTGGTGGCCTCGTCCAGCACCAGCAGGCGGGGCCGGCGGGCCAGCGCCGTGGCCAGGCTCAGCTTCATGCGCATGCCGCGGCTGAACTCCTTCAGCGGCTTGCTCCAATCCAGGCCAAAGCGTCCGCAGCAGCTGCGGAACAGCGCCCCGTCCCACTCCCTGCAGATCCCGGCCATGGCCGAGCCGACCTGCTTCGGCGTCAGGCCGCCGTAGAAATAGCTGTCTTCAAACACTGCCGCGGCGCCGGCCCGCGCCCGGGGATCGGACGGATCCCGGCCCAGCAGCCGCACCGTGCCCGCATCCGGCCGGATCACATTGAGCACGGCCTTGATCGTGGTGGTTTTCCCCGCGCCGTTCTCCCCGATCAGGCCCACGATCATGCCCGCCGGAACGGTCAGATCCACCCGGTCCAGGGAAAAGCCACGGTAACGCTTGCAGAGCCCCCGAACCTCAATCAGATTCTCCAAAATTGTCTCCCTCCATCAATAGCGACAGGGTTTCGGCGACCTCCCGATCCGTCACGCCGCCGGCCCGCGCCGCCTGCAGCGCCGACAGAAGGCACACTTCCACCTTCCGCAGCGTCTCCTCCCGGCGCAGCTCCACGTTCTGCGGGGCGACAAAGCAGCCCTTCCCCGGGACCGTGGTCACAAATCCGGCCTGCTCCAGATCCTCATAGGCGCGCTTGGTGGTGATGACGCTGATCCGCAGTTCCCTGGCCAGCAGGCGGATGCTGGGCAGCGCCTCCCCCTCCGGCAGCTCGCCGGACAGGATTTTCGCCTTGATCTGATCCGTAATCTGCGCATAAATCGGTTTTTCGCCGGTGTTGCTGATGTAGATCTCCATCATGACACCTCTTTTTTATCCGAACTGTACATATTCGATATATACAGTATATACACACAGGGCCCGGTTGTCAAGAGGCAGGAACCGGAAAAAACCGCCTGCGGCGCGCCGCAGGCGGCCCGGCCCCTTTTGCATGGATCAGCGCAGCCGGCAAAAAACCATGGACAAATCGGCGCGTCCATGGTAAAATTGGATTTAATCACTAAATAGTCCGCAGATTATTTGTTCAATTCCGTCGAATTCTACAATTTCAGAAAGGATGATCGTCATGGCCAACGCAAACGAAAGCTATTCCGGCAGGATCAACCGAAAGCTGCTGAAAAAGCAGCGGATCATCCGCGTGGCCGCCGGAAGGGAACCGGCGGACCTGGTCCTGAAGCACGCAGTCTATCTCAACGTCTTCTCCAACGAGCTGCTGGAGGGCGACATCGCCGTGGCGGAGGGGCTGATCGTCGGCATGGGAGACTATGCCGGGCGGACAGAATACGACGTGTCGGGCCTGGTCGTGCTGCCCGGCTTCATCGACGCCCACATCCATCTGGAAAGCTCCCTGGCCAGCCCCCGGGAGTTCGTCCGGGCGGTGCTGCCCCACGGCACCACCACCGTCATCACTGACCCGCATGAGATCACCAACGTGATGGGAACCGATGGAATCGATTACATGCTCCAGGCGACGGAGGGGCTGCCCATCGACGTGCGGTTCATGCTCCCTTCCTGCGTGCCGGCCACGCCCATGGACGAGTCCGGCGCGGCGCTGGACTACCGCGCCATTGATTCCTTCTATGACCACCCCCGGGTCAACGGGCTGGCGGAAATGATGAACTTTCCCGGCGTCATCGCCGCAGACCCCGGCGTCATTGAAAAAATCGTGGCTGCACAGGCGCATCACAAAAAAATCGACGGCCACGCCCCCGGCCTGCTGGGCAGGGATCTGGACGCCTATGTGGCGGCCGGCGTCTACTCCGACCATGAGTGCTCCGAACTGGACGACGCCATCCGGAAGCTCCAGCGCGGCCAGTTTATCATGATCCGGGAGGGCACCGCCGCCCGGAACCTGGATGCGCTGCTGCCGCTGCTGACGCCGCGGTACTATGAACGCTGCATGTTCTGTACCGACGACAAGCACCCCAACGACCTTTTGGAGCACGGCCACATCGATGATATCGTCAGGCGGGCGGTCCGGCAGGGCGTCGATCCCATCATCGCCGTCAAGGCCGCCAGCCATAACGCGGCGCGCTATTATCAGCTCAACAACCGCGGCGCCATCGCGCCGGGCTATCTGGCAGACTTTGCCATTGTGGACAACCTCCGGGACTTCGGGGTGCAGATGGTGTTCAAGAAGGGCAAGCTCTGGTACGGAGACGACTATTTCCGGGAAATCCCCAGCCCCATGATCGAACCGTATCTTTCGGAGCGGGCGCACGATACCTTCCACGTCCGCCCCCTGTGCGCCGACGACTTCCGGGATCAGCGCCGCCGCGGCGTCATCGGCCTGGTGCCGGGCGAAATCGTTTCCACCGACAACGGGTATGCCGATCATGTGGATCTGGAGCGCGATATCCTGAAGATCGCCGTCATCGAACGCCACAAGGGAACCGGGCACATCGGCCTCGGCTACCTTCAGGGCTACGGCCTGCAGTCCGGCGCTGTGGCAACCTCCATTTCCCATGACAGCCACAACATCATCGTGGTGGGTTCCAATTCCGCGGACATGGCGGCGGCGGCCAACCGCGTCGTGGAAAACCGCGGCGGCATCGTGGTGGTGCAGGGCGGCCGGATCCTGGCCGAGGTGGTGCTGGAGGTGGCCGGCATCATGTCCGACCAGCCGGTGGAGCGGATCAACGAAAAGCTGGAGCATGCCAAGCAGGTGGCGTTCGGCCTGGGCGTCAGCACGGGCGTGGATCCGTTTATGACGCTGAGCTTCATGGCGCTTCCGGTCATCCCCACGCTGCGGATCACAACCCGCGGTGTGATCGACGTCAATACCCAGCAATATGTGTAGCGGCGCCGGCCGGCCGCAGGCGCTGCCAAAACGCCCGGCTCCCAGGAGGGAGCCGGGCGTTCCGCCTGTCAAAACAGCCTGTCTGGCAGGCGGGCGCATTCAGCAGTTCAAAAAGCCTGCGATCCGGCGCAGAAGGGGCCTCCGCCGGTTCAGCAAGCCCTTCTGTAAATTAAATATTTGAAAGTCTGTCTTTTTCCGCCGCAGCCCGCCCCGCCGCAAGCATAGCGGGTGCTGCGTCCACGCAAGTCACTTGATGGACATGGGAAGCAACCGCCCGTCTGCACGCACAGGTGCCGGAGGCCGCTTCACGAACCCGATCCGCCTCAGGCAGCCCGATGGAACGCACGGTATCGTCCAAATATTCCTGTTTGGTAAAGTTCATTTTATCCGTTTCAAATCCAGCGGCCTGCGTGGTGAAGGATTTGTGTATTTTTTCAATCAAAGAATTTTCGCTCATGTTGTTTCTCCCATCTTGTCTTTTCGCATTTTCCGCAATCGGAACAGCCGCTGCACCGCATGCGGCTACCGCATTCTTTACAACCGACAGGGTGAAACACACATACAATTCGCTTTCCGGGATTTTCCTTCCCAGTTCGTCTGTTAGAATCAATTTCGCTTGTTTTCCTTCGTGGCTGAGACCTGAACGGAACGCCTGCTGAGACTGTACCTTTTTGTCAGGGCTACAGTACCGCCTGTTTCCTTTATAGGAAACCGTTCCCGTTTCATAAAAGCAAAACGTTATATTGCGCTTTCTGCACTGACCGCTGAGTGCTTTGACCCATTCAAATCGGCAGGGGCGGCAACCATCGTAATTTTCTCCGCCGCAGCGCACTTCTTCGATTTGACCTGCAGCGAGATAATTGTCAATCTCTACCGGGCCGATCATGGGAGCAGCACATATGCCCCTATGTCGAACTGGCAGCGAAAGCAGAATCGGTATCCGTTCGTCCGTTCTGCGTTGGTTTTCACATGTCACATTAAAGGAAATACTCTCCCACCCATCGCCCCAATCCGGGGGCAGGCAGGATTCCACACGCCGCGGCCGTTTTGTCGGAAGGTAAAAAATTACACCGGAACGCTGCCGCATGATGTCCCACGCTTCCTGCCGCCACGGGCCGGCTTCTTCCAGGAAGAAATCGGAAGTCATGCACACGCTCCCTCCTTTTGTCGGAATTTACAGAAAATCATTCATCATAATGTCAGGATACCGTTCGGAGGAACAATGTAAAAGAGTTCTTGCTCCCAAGGGCCGGATAGAAGCTGTTCGAAATAAGTCAGCTTAACCGGAACAATTTTTTGCTTCAGGCCGCAGAGCGAAGCGGCTTCTGCACTTTCTTCCGCCAATTTTCCAACTGCGTATGCGCCGGTATCGAGCAGCGCCAGCGTATGGAAATTCCCATAAAGGGCGTCTGTCAGGTACTTTGCAGTTTCTTCGTCATATTCTTCAAGATACGTTTTCACGTCTGAAAGGATCCCTCGTTCTCCGCATGCCCATCCTTCTGTCAGATAAACCGCCGCATATTTGTTTCCGAATTGATAACGTTCCTTATCCGATCCGAAAAACAGCGAGATGCAGTCATCCGCCTTTGGAAGAATGGTCTCATAGTTACCCGTTTTCAGTCCGCCCAAAGCGCCGCCGCATCTTCCAAGCGCCAACAGTACCCGGTCATATCCTTGAACCTGATCCAGGCTTTTTTGTAAAAGACTGTGAAGCTCTGCCGGTATGTCGTGTAACCCGGATTCCAGCCAAACGATGTCAAAATTTAATTCATACTGTTTGAGAACAAGTTCTATTTCATTTCTCAAGGTTTCACATGTGATGATCAAAGTCCGCATATTGTAATCCTCCGGAACCTAATGTTTCCATATTACGGTGCGGTGCTTTTTGCCGGAACGAAGAAATTGTCCACATTTACACCTTCAAGGGCAAGCAGCCGTATTTTTCTGTTGATACCTCCGGCATAGCCTGTCAGACTGCCGCTGGCCCCCACCACTCGGTGGCAGGGGATGATAACAGAAATAGGATTGTGGCCGACCGCACCGCCCACAGCCTGTGCGGACATATGCCCTTTGCCGAATGGAGAAGCCACCTGCTTTGAAATCTCTCCATAGGTCACGGTCTTCCCATAGGGAATTTGGCACAGGATGTTCCAGACAGCCTTGCGGAATGCGCTCCCTTCAGGAGCCAGATGCAGCTCCGAAACATCCGGTTTTTCCCCGGCGAAATAACGGTCGAGCCAGTTTTGTGCGGTATGTAAGACTGGTTCATCCGGTTTTTGCTCCATTGGTTCTTTCAGCGAACCGAGGTAATATTTTTGATCCGTAAACCAAAGCCCGACAAGCGCATCCCCTCTGGAAGCAAGTAAAATTCCTCCCATCGGGGAATCGTAATTTGCTGTGTATATCATATCAATCCCCTTGCCTTGATTGGCATTTTACAATGCCGCTTCATAAATACAGGTTTTTCCGTCTCTCAAAAAAGAGCGTGTCACGGTCGCCTTCACTTCCCACTGCAAAACCAGGGAAACCAACTTGCCGATGAAAATGCCGGAACCTGCGCAAAGGGCAGAAGGGATTTTTCCATCCGCATTTTCTGCCAGCGGACAGGCGCAGTAATTTTTTCCTTCATCCACATAGCGTTTCCCGTTTTTTCGTCAATTGTGGTTCTCCAACCCCAATCTCTTTCTGCAAGTTCAAGAAACCCATTCAGGTCTCCCGCATATTGTTCCAAACCGTCTCCTTCGACGGCATAAATGAAAGCCTGCACAACGGTCAAAGCATTCTTTTGGGACCTCCGGAGAACAGTGGCATGATATCCCGGTCAAACGTATGGAATATATTTTCCATGATAAAATCCTCCTTTACGGTGCGGTGCTGTGTTTGGGGACGAAATAATCGTCTTGATATGCCCCTTCCAATTTAAGAAATGTCATTTTTTTGTCGATGCCTCCTGCATAGCCCGTCAAACTGCCGTTTGTCCCGACCACCCGGTGGCAGGGGACGATGAGGGAAATTTCATTGCGCCCGACAGCAGATCCAACGGCTTGTGCAGACATCCGCTCCAGCCCCCGCTGTTTGGCAATCTGCTCCGCCAGTTCGCCGTAGGTCGTCGTTTTTCCATAGGGGATTTTGCGAAGCAATTCCCACACCTCCATTTGGAAAGGCGTTCCGATCATATGAATCGGCGGCATAAAGTCCGGTTCCTTTCCGGTAAAGTAAATATCCAGCCACCGCTTTACCTCGGCGAACACAGGAACTTCTTTTTCTTCATGTTCTTTATCCAGACTGAGGGCGTAATACTTTTCCCCCTCAAACCACAGCCCGGTCAGGCCGATGTCATCGGCAGCCAGCAGGATTTCTCCTACCGGGGATTGATACGTTGTTGTGTACTGCATCCTCACACCTCCAAAAAACGGTTGGAATCTTCCGGTGCGCACTGCCGGTCTGTCATGGTATAAGTACGGACAGGCGTAACCACCGTAATCTTATAATCAACAAAATCCTCTACCCTGCCGTGCTTCTGACACATCCGATGGGCGGCCAGATTGCGCCACTTGGCAACGCTCTCCTCGTCTCTCCAAACAGACATGCTCAAAAGTTTCCCATCCACGGCCAGTGAAGAGAACCGCTCCGAACGGAGAAAACCGTCTGCTTTGAAGAGCTCGTCCTTCAAAGAGGCTGCCATTTGCAGATAATCGTCCATTTTTCCATCTTTTACCGTCACTTCAAACAGAACAATGACTTCCTTCACATTCATTTCCTCCTACATTGGTTATAGATAATATACCGGTGCAATTTAATTTCCCCGCAGTTCCTTCATGCAGACTTTGCACGGCCTGTACCCGTCAGCCAATGCTTCCTCCAGAGTATTATAGAAGACCATATTTTTTTCTAACGGTACTTTTGAAGAACACCCCGGATTGCAGACAATTTTTGTGCTTTTCACTGCTAAAAAGAACTTGCCGGTATAGCTTTTATCCCTGTTCTGGCATATCTTCACCATTTCTTCTCCCGTCACGATTCTCATACCTCCTGCTATTCTAACGAGTTCCACAGGCTGATGGTCGCATAACTCCGCCAGGGCCGCCATTGTTCGGACAAAGCCAGCAGCTCCTTTGGAGTTCGCTCCGGCAGCGCGTGTCTGATGCCGATATCCGTTTCCAAAAAGGCGTCCGGCCAAGCCATGGTCCGCATGGCGATGTAGTTCGCTGTCCAGCTCCCGATCCCCTTGATGGTTTGGAGGTTCCTGACCTCCTCCGCCGGATCCATGCACTGATCGAAACAAATTTCATTTTTTATGATAGCCCGGGCCAGCGACTGGATCGCCTCTGCCCGGCTGCGGATCACACCGAGCGGCCCCAGGTGATTGCCGATTGAACCATCCAGTTCCACGATACGCTCCGGTGTTGGGAAGGTGTGTGTCAGTTCTGCAATTGGGGCTTCCAATTTCTCCCCCAGAGCAGAAACCATGCGTCCCGCAAGGGTGCTGGCAGCCTTTACCGTAATCTGTTGGCCTAAAATCGCCCGGACGGACATTTCAAAAGAATCAAAGCAGCCAGGGAGCCGTATTCCTTTTACGAATACCCCTTTTTTGAGTTCATTCATAGATTGGAGCGTTTCGGAAATTGCTTCCGGGTCGCAGTACAGATCGAACATATTTTTAATCCGCCCGAGCACCTGCGGGAGAACGTGGAGCAGCGATTCTCCAAGCGTGACATCCAAAGCGTTTTTTCTTGGATTGTTGGAGATGGCTGTCCAGCCTCGAGTAAAAGCCCCTTTTGCTGTTTGGATGGAAACGGTACGGTAGTACACACCATTTTTTACAACGTCCACACCAGGAATCGTTCGTTGTTCTAAAAAATGCAAAATTTCATCCCATAGATATGGCGGACGATAACCGAGAGATACTTTGATATCTGTGCATTCCCGTTTTTCTTTGGACATCTGTTTCCGCAGATCGGTAGGGGTGAGGCGATATTTTTCCTTAAACGCATCGTTAAACCGGCGCAGGCTCTTAAAGCCGGATGCAAGGGCAACGTCCATGACCTGCAAATTGGTATCGGTCAGAAGGTTTTTTGCTAAAAGCAATCGGCAAGTCTGCAAATATTGGACTGGAGAAACGTGATATTCCGCTTCAAAAACCCGGCGTAAATGTCGATCCGTACAGCCTAATATCTTCGCCAGTTCCTCAAGCTTTTCTCCATTCCCACAGTTTTCCTCGATAAATCTTGCAGCCCGTTTCGCAAGAGAAGAAGTCGCATCGACCCGGGATGTCCCCGGGGCAATTTCTGGCCGACACAAAAGGCAGGGGCGATATCCGGCCTGTTCCGCTTCAGCGGCGGAGGTAAAATAAGTGCAGTTTTCCTCCTTTGGTTTTCTGGCATAACATATAGGGCGGCAGTAGATTCCGGTGGAGGAAACGCCGACAAAAAATCTTCCGTCAAAGCGGGGGTCGTTTGCACAAAAGGCGGCATAAAGTGTGTGTTTATTGTTTTTCGTGGCCCTCACCTGCTTTCTTTCGTCTTTTCATTATAACATATTGTCCGAATATATCTGGCTGTTTTCGGACTTACATATCATTTTTCTTTTAAAACCGATGAATGGCATCAACAAATTGGCAAATGGGCAAGCAATGCAAATATGTACATATTTGCGATTTGGGCGGGTTTTCTAACCCGTCAAAACGCTTGTTGAGGGATACCCCCCAGGATCGCTGCCTTGGCAGCGGCTGCGCGTCCTGCGGACGCTGAAAATTTGAAACAGGCAAAAGAAAAACTCTATGCAAATGGTTCGTCCATTCGCATAGAGTTTTCTTATTTCCCGTTCCCTTGACATTGGTTAGTATTTTCGCAATACTTCTGTATGCTCCTCTGCCTGGCCCTTTCGGCCGGGAGGCCGTTCTCTGCATCGCCTGCAGACAGGGCCGCAAAAGGGGGCGTCCGGTTACAGCCCCTCTTTCTCAATCCAGCGCGCAACGTCCTGAATCTGGGGATTTTCCGAAAACCGGAGCGCTTCCGCCATGGGCCCCGACCCAAAGCGCAGGCCCTCCAGCAATCCGCGAAGCTGCGCCGGCAGTTCCGCGTCCATGGCGTCGGAGTAGACGCCGGCATGCGCGATGCGCCCCTCATCCAGCGACAGCAGCAGCTGCACGCCGCCCCAGTCAAAGCGCGTATCCAGCTCGATATCGAACTTCGGCGTCTGTCCCATGCGCCATTCCCAGGAGCTGTGCTTTTCATAGTAGGCGGCAATCTGCTCCCGGTCCTCCGCAGTGGGCGCCCATTCCGTATAGTCTCCGTAGGCCTTCCGGAACGCCTGCTTCATGGCGCTGAGCACCATGGGGACCGTCAGATCCTCCCGGAATTCCGAGAGGTTGCACACACGGCTGCGAACCGAGCTGACGCCCTTCGCCTGCAGCTTCCGGGAATCCACCTGCAGGTAATTCTGCAGTTTGGCCATGTCCGCGCGGATCAGCAGGGTGCCGTGATGCTGGCGGATCTCCCCCCTCTGGCAGAACGCATTGCCGGAAAATTTGCGGCCGTCCGCCAGCAGGTCGTTGCGGCCGGAAAATTCGCAGGGAATCCCCAGCAGCCGGATCGCCTGCAGGATCATGGAAAACTGGCGGTCGGCGTCATAGCGTTTTCTGCCGGCAATGAAGCTGAAATTCAGGTTCCCCGCGTCATGGAATACCGCGCCGCCGCCGGTCACGCGGCGGACCAGCTGCACGTGATCCGCCTCCATGGCCGCCAGATTGCACTCTTTCCAGGGGTTCTGGTTCCGGCCGATGATCACCGCATTCTGGTTGATATAAAAGTAGAGGGCCAGTTCGTCCTCCTCCAAATGATCCAGAAGCCATTCGTCGGTGGCCAGGTTCTGCCAGGCGTCGGATGCATGAGAGAGATAATAGTAGTTTTTCATCACGGGGCCTCCCATCTGAGCATGCCGTCCGTTTATGACGGTTCTTGTTAAATCCCATTATAATCCATGCAAGAACCAAAGGAAAGCCACAGAATTCTCCAGAATTGCCGGGGAATCCTGCGGCGGATTCAGACAGTTTGACGGCTGCGGCGCACGCGCAGCCTGCCGCCCGGGAGCCGTTCCCCCGCAGCGGCTACAGCGGCTGCTGCTTGATTTTGGCATACCGCCGCGGGAACCGGGGCGGCGTCGGCCGGATTTTCCGGATCACCACGGCCCGGTGCGCCGCGCCGGCCACCGGATATTCCTCCACCCGTTCCAGCCGGCCTCCCAGCAGGGAGACCGCCTGCTCCGCCTCCTGCAGCTCCGCCTGCGTATCCGCCCCTTTCATGGCGACAAAGCATCCGCCCGGCCGAACCAGCGGAAGGCACAGCTCGCAGAGGATATTCAGCCGCGCCACGGCTCTGGAAACGGCGATGTCAAACGCCTCCCGGCGCTTCGCGGCGTAGTCCTCCGCCCGCGCCGTGACGCACCGGGCCTCCACCCCCAGCCGGGGCAGGGTTTCCTCCAGCCAGGCCATCCGCTTTCCCAGGGAATCCAGCAGGGTCAGCTCCAGGGACGGCTCCGCAATCTTCAGGGGGACGCCGGGAAAGCCGGCGCCGCAGCCCACATCCACCACGGCCTTTCCCGAAAAATCCGCCGCCCGGAGCAGCGCCAGGCAGTCCAGGAAATGGAGCTGCGCCACCGCCGCCGGCTCGGTGATGGCCGTGAGGTTCATCACCCGGTTCTTTTCCAGCAGCGCCTGCCCGAAGGCGCACAGGGCCTCTGCCTGCGCGTCCGTCAGCGCAAGCCCCAGCGCCGGCAGGCCCTCCAGCAGCGTTTGTTTCATCATCCCTCGTCACCCGCCGCGCCGGCCGCTTCGGTCGCAAGATCTGTCGCTTCCAGCTTGAAAATTACGGGCCGGAGCCCGTCGTTGCAGCTGCAGATCGCCACGCCGGGCGTTCTGATCCAGTCGCCGTAATAAAAGAGGGTGTGCTCCGCTCCGTGCGCCAGGGCAAAGACATATTGATAAATGGCTTTCCACGCCTCGTCGCACAGCCCCTCCGGCTTGGCGTAGTCGGCATAAAACACCTGCCCCTCCCGCAGCATGGGACATGCCCCCAGGCCTTCCACGCCGTACTCTGCGGCCAATTCCCGGTCCAGCGTGGTTTTCAGCACTGTAATCCGTACCTGTTTCATTCCCTGCCTCCTTCCGGAATCCATTGCCGGCCCGTCCCGCGCCTGCCGGGCGCGCCGGGGTGCCGGCCTTTTGCCTCCATTATAGCAGAAACCGCCCCTCCGGTAAAGAAGCGGAGTTTGGATCCGTTCCATCCTGCCGGGGCTGCAGGGTGAAGCGGTGCAGGAACACAAAAAACACACGCCGCCCCGTCCTTTCACATGCCGCACCGTTCCCCATTGCGCTCAATAAAAAACGTACTGGCTTCACAGCCAGTACGTTTTTTTAAATCACAGCGGAATACCCTTCAGCCATTTTCCTTTTCATCTTTTGAATCCGGGATATACTCCACCACATCTGAAATTCCACAATCGAGAATCCCGCACAGCCGATTCAGGGTAAACGTGGAAACATGCATATTCTTTTGCAGCCTCTGCACAGTGGCATGGCTCATCCCGTACTTTTCCCGCAGCGTATACGTCGTCACCCGCTTGTCGGACATGGTTTTCCAAAGAGGACTATATCGAATCATATCAGGTTGGCAGCCCTCCTTTACAGGATACTCTTATTATGGATATCACGAGGGCTGTATGAATATGGCCGTTATTTGGCCACACTGTATTCAGCGGCCACCCTTATCCGGAAGATATTCTGCGATTTCGTCCAAGCGGCAGTCCAGAATCTTGCACAGGCGGTCAAGCGTAAAGGTTGACACATGCATATTCGCCTGCAGCCGCTGCACGGTTGAATGGCTGATCTGATATTTTTCACGCAATGTGTATGTCGTTTCACCTTTTCGCGCCATCATTCCCCACAGCCGTTCGAAGCAAATCATATCATCCCCCCTTTACACAACACATTATGGCTGTTAAAATAGCCATATCATATGGCCGTTATTTGGCCATATTCCAGACAAACTGGAAGATAGGGCAGCAGAGAGGAGGGCCAGTTATGATATACACTCCGGCCGAAAAGGAGAAGCTGGATAAAGTATTTGCGGCGTTTCAGGGCTATATTCAGCAGCATACCTGTTTTGACATTTTGTATTCCGATAAAATCGGATATATTCAACTGCTGACAGAGTATCCCGAGGACGGCGGGGAATTCACCGTCATCGATTCTGCAAAAGATCTCATGGAAATACTGTTTCTGGAGCTTGCCATGGATCTTCTCAGCGCCGAAAGCACTATGACGCATATGAGTTCACAGTTATCAGAAGCGCAGGAGCACGAACTGCGAAACCGGGTAAAGCAGTATCTGAAGCCGCTGGGCAGGGAGGCCGGCTGCTATCTGGAGTTATTCGAATATTTTCTGGAACAGTTTGACAAAGATATCAATTGGGAGCTGCGGGAGTACTCTGCCTATTCGGAGGGTTAATCCCATCACCGAACTCAAACTGGGCGAAGGGACGCGCGGCTCCGGAGCTGACCGCCGCGCGGGGGCAGTGATCCGGAGGCTGGGCCTGCAAGGCGGCAGCTTGATCCCCTGCTGTAAAACAAAGCGGCGGCGCAGCCTGTGCTGCGCCGCCGCTGATACACGATGGCTGCCTCTCATCATCAAACAAAACGGGGGACGCTTCTTTCCGAAGCGTCCCCCGACTGTACCGCCGTCTGCGGAACCTGTTATTTTTTCAGGCTGACCGCCTGCCTGGCGCACGCGGCGATTTTTTCCGGAGACAGCCCGTAAGCCTCCAGCACCAGCGGCGCCTTGCCGCTGCGGCCGAACTCGTCGTTCACGCCGTGGCGCACCACCGGAACCGGGCACACGCCGGCCAGATACTCGCAGACCGCCGCGCCCAGGCCGCCGATGACGTTGGCCTCCTCCGAGGTGACGATGCATCCGGTCTCCTTCGCCGCAGCCAGAACGGCCGCCTCGTCCAGCGGCTTGATGGTGTGCATATCCAGAACCCGGGCGGAGACGCCCCCGGCCCGCAGCAGATCGGCAGCCTTCAGGGCCATCTGCACCATCATGCCGGTGGCGATGATGGTCACGTCCCTGCCCTCGGCCAGCTTGGACGCCTTGCCGATCTCAAAGGAATAGCCGTCGATGGCGTCGGTGACATTCTCCACCGCCAGCCGGCCCAGGCGCATATAGGCCGGGCCGTCGAAGTTCAGCAGCGCCTCGGTGGCCAGCCGCATCTCATGGCCGTCGCAGGGGCACAGCACCGTCATGCCCGGAATCGCGCGCATCAGGGCAAAATCCTCAATGCACTGGTGCGTTGCGCCGTCCTCGCCCACGGACAGGCCGCCGTGGGAGCCCACCACCTTCACGTTCAGCCGCGGGTAGCAGACGGTGTTGCGCACCTGTTCCCAGGCACGGCCGGCGGCGAACATGGCAAAGGTATTCACAAAGGGCTTTTTCCCGCAGGTGGAAAGGCCCGCGGCCACGCCGACCATGTTGGCCTCGGCAATCCCCATATCAAAGAACCGGTCCGGATATGCCTTCATGAAGCCCTTGGTCATGGTGGCGCCGGCCAGGTCGGCGTCAAAGACCACCAGTTCCGGATATTTTTCAGCCAGTTCTACCAGCGCGTTGCCGTAGGCGGCGCGGGTTGCAATTTTCTCAGCCATTTTTTAACCCTCCAGTTCCTTGAGTTTTGCTTCCAGCTCGGCCTTCGCCTGCTCATACTGCTCGTCGCTGGGCGCCTTGCCATGCCAGCCGGCGTCGTCCTCCATAAAGGAGACGCCCTTGCCCTTGACGGTCTTGGCAAGGATCATGGTGGGCTGTCCCTTGGTCGCCGCCGCCTCCTGGTACGCGGCTTCAATCTCCCCGTAGTTATGTCCGTCGATCTTGATGACATGCCAGCCGAACGCCTCAAATTTCTTGTCCAGCGGCTCTGTGGGCATGACCTCGCTGGTCCGGCCGTCGATCTGCAGGCCGTTGACGTCCACGCAGGCGCACAGATTATCCAGCTTGTACTTGGCGGCGGACATCATGGCCTCCCAAACCTGCCCTTCGGCCAGCTCGCCGTCGCCCAGGATCGCGTACACGCGATAGTCCTTCCGGTTCAGCTTGCCGCCCAGCGCCATTCCCACGGCCGTGGAGATGCCCTGGCCCAGCGAGCCGGTGGACATATCAACGCCCGGAACATGCATTTCCACATGGCCGGACATATGTCCGTCGATGGAGCGGAACATCTTCAGATCCTCCACCGGGAAAAAGCCGCGCAGAGCCAGCACGGGATACATGGCGGGGGAGCAATGCCCCTTCGACATGACAAACCGGTCGCGGTCCGGATCCTGCGGATTCCGGGGATCCACCTTCATAATATCAAAATACAGCGTGGTCAGCACATCCAGGCAGCTGAGGGAACCGCCGGGATGTCCGGAGGCCGCGTCATGCACCATCTTGACGGCCAGCAGGCGGGCTTTGGTCGCATTGACGGCCAGAGCCTGAACTTTGGATTTTTCCATAATAACCCTTCCTTTTCCTAGAAGTTATCGAACCGGCGCGCAGCCGCGCCACGATATACAGAATGATTGGCTTTTTGTTTATTCCTGTTTACTTGTATGTGGTTCGTCTTAAATAATACTGCAAACTCTGTAATTTTTCCAGTAGTATTTGAGAATTTTCAGAAATTTCCGAGGTAAACACTCCCTGCTCCCAGTACACCTCTTCGGCATGGATCACCGGCAGCGCCTCCCGCGCTTCCCGCAGAAACGCCAGATAGGAAGGCCCCTGCCAGCCGCAGGCGTCAAAGACCTCCGTCATCAGATAACAGGGGCTGATGTCCGGCCCCGTACCGGCGGGATCCGTCTGCAGCGTCTCCTTGGCAGCGTCGTTCATCCAGATCCAGTAAGGCGTGGAATAGTAGTTCCGGAAGCCCTCGCCGGTGCTGCGGTCCAGATCGACGCCCAGCTCCGTATAGAAGCAGTTTCCCGCTCCCAGCGTCGGCTTATGGTCCCCGAAGAACACCAGAACCACCGGTTCCGCCCGCTCCCGGAGGTTCTCCGTAAACGCTGCGATCTGCGCGGCGGTGTCGGCGACGCCCGCCAGATAGTTGTTGACCGTGCAGTAAGCCGCCTCGGAAAGGCCGTCCCGCTTCACATACTCCGTCCCGCCCTGCAGCGTTTCCCCGTCGTACGGCGAATGGTTCTGATAGCTGACGTGAAACGCAAAATAGGGCCTCTCCCGGTCCCGCGCGTCATAAAGCGCCTGAATGCCCGGGAAGAACACGTCGTCCATGGCATATTCGTCGTCTGTAAACTGCCGGAAATAGTTTTCCATGAAATAATACGGCTCCAGCCCCAGGTTGGCGTTGACATTCTGCCGGTTATAATACCAGTCGTGCCCCGGATGCGCCCCCTCGGTCTGATAGCCCTGCCGCTGAAAATAGCGCGCAAAGGACTCCGTGGCGTGGCGGTAGGACGGGTGGGGATACGTATAGCCGGTCAGGAAGCTGCGCTCGGAGTTCACCGTGCTGCCGCCCATGGTATCCACAATCAGCGTGCCGCACTCGCTCTCCGCCCAGATCCCCCGGAGCGCCCCGTAGGGGTCTGCCGCCAGGGCAACGCCGTCCAGGGCCGAAAAGTCCGAAAAGCTTTCCAGCATAACGGCAATCACGTCCACAGGCTCCTCCAGATCCGCCTCGGGATACTGCTCCAGCAGCGCCTGCGCCGCCTGCCCGGAGTAGCCCGCCGGCGCCTTCGGCATCAGCTCATTGGCGGAGTGCACAAAGGAATATACCAGGCCGCGGGACGCCGTTCTCTCCGTGGGCTTCCAGCGGTTGAACTGCGCATAGTTTTCAAAGCTCTTGTACAGCGCATTGTCGGCATACCAAAGCGCATAGCTGCCCACGGCCAGCGCCAGGATCACGGCCGTTCCGCCCAGCCGCCAGCGCCATCCGGGCAGCCGGCCGCGGCAGACAAAAAACAGCAGCGCCGTCCCCAGCAGGCAGGCGGCGACGCCGGCCCGGAACCATCCGTCCAGGCGGATCTCATAGTTTCCCGCAATCCCGGCCGCCGCGCCAATCAGCTTCAGATCCTCAAACACCAGATAATCGTCCCGGAAAATGACCTTGTAGTAATTTGCCACCGCCGCCGTCATTACCAGGGCCGCCGTCAGCAGAAAGGCCAGCCAGGCCCGGTTGGTCAGCGCATACAGGAAAAACGCCAGCAGCACCACCGGCAGGATATTCAGCAGCGCCAGCAGCGGCTCCTGAAAATAGCTCAGCAGCCGCGCCCGCGTGAAATACAGTGATCCGTACAGCATCCCCAGCACGCCCAGGCAGCACGCCGCGCAGAACAGGCCCAGGCAGGTCATCCCCAGCAGAAACCGCCGCCGGTTTTTTGACTTCCCCTGGGGATCCAGCGGATATCCGGTCCAAAATCGTTGCATATGTTGCATAAAGTACCCCTGCCGATCTTCTGATTCAGGACAACGTCCCTGCCACCAGCGCAAAGCTCAGATCCGCCAAACGGCAAATCTCCTCCGCGGCAACCGTGCCGTCCAGCAAAACGGCAACCCAATGCTCCTTGTTCATGTGATAGGCAGGAAGATACCGCCGCCCGTCAATCAGGGCCCCTGTCAGCTGCGGGCCGCACTTCAGGTTTATAATCTCCACCGCCCCGCTGCCGGAAAGCTTCAGCCTGCTCCTGGGCAGGCTGATCAGGGTCCCAAACCATTTCCCGGTCCCGGGATGGCGCAGAACCGCGTTATTCGGGAATTTTTCCCATAAGAATTCCGGCCGGACGCCGTAGGCCTTCCAAAGATACTCCCGAACGGCCGCAGCCGTCCCCATGGAAAAATAAGCGTCCACCGCATTCGCCTCCCCTTCCGGCCGCCGGCCATTCCGGAACGCCTCCGGCCAGCGACATGGGAGCGGCCCGCAGGGCCGCTCCCATCCGGTGCCGGACAACTCAGAATTTTACGCGCTGGGCCAGCCAGTCCCGAACCTCGCTGATGGGCACGCGGACCTGCTCCATGGTGTCGCGGTCCCGGATGGTCACAGCGTGATCCGCCGGATTGTTTTCATCGCCCACAGTCTGGAAGTCCACCGTGATGCAATAAGGCGTTCCGATCTCATCCTCCCGGCGATAACGCTTGCCGATGGAGCCGGTATCGTCAAAGTCCACCATGAAGTCCTTCTGCAGCGCGTGATACAGCTCTTCGGCAGCCGGGCTCAGCTTTTTGCTGAGCGGCAGCACCGCAGCCTTGAAGGGCGCCAGGGCCGGATGGAAATGCATCACCACGCGGACGTCGTCCCTGCCGTTCTTGTCCTGGCCCACAACCTCTTCGTCGTAGGCCTCCACCAGGAACGCCAGCGTCACCCGGTCGGCGCCCAGGGACGGTTCCACCACGTAGGGGACATAGCGCTCGTTCTTCTCCTGGTTGAAGTACGTCATATCCTTGCCGGAGGTGTTCTGGTGCTGGGTCAGGTCGTAGTCGGTGCGGTCGGCCACGCCCCACAGTTCCCCCCAGCCGAAGGGGAACAGGAATTCAAAGTCCGTCGTCGCTTTGGAGTAGAAGCACAGCTCCTCCGGATCATGGTCGCGCAGGCGCAGATTCTCCTCTTTCATATTCAGGCTCAGCAGCCAGTCGCGGCAGTAGCTGCGCCAGTACTGGAACCATTCCAGATCGGTTCCCGGCTCGCAGAAGAACTCCAGCTCCATCTGCTCAAACTCCCGCGTGCGGAACGTGAAATTGCCCGGCGTGATTTCATTGCGGAAGGACTTACCGATCTGGCAAACGCCGAACGGTATTTTCCGCCGGGTGGTGCGCTGGATATTCTGGAAATTTACAAAAATCCCCTGTGCCGTCTCCGGGCGGAGGTAAACCGTATTTTTGGCGTCCTCGGTAACGCCCTGGAACGTCTTGAACATCAGGTTAAACTGGCGGATGTCGGTGAAATTGTGCTTGCCGCAGGTGGGGCAGGGAATCTGGTTGGATTCGATAAACTCCTTCATTTCCGCCTGGGAAAACGCGTCGATGGGCTTTTCCAGAGCAACGCCGTGCTCGCCCGCCCAGTCCTCAATCAGCTTGTCCGCACGGAAGCGCTCCTTGCATTCCTTGCAGTCCATCAGCGGGTCGGCAAAGCCCCCCAGATGCCCGGAGGCCACCCAGGTCTGCGGGTTCATCAGGATGGCGGCGTCCAGGCCCACATTATAGGGATTTTCCTGAACGAACTTTTTCCACCATGCCTTTTTCACGTTGTTCTTCAGCTCCACGCCCAGGGGGCCGTAGTCCCAGGTGTTGGCCAGACCGCCGTAAATTTCGGAACCGGAAAAGACGAAGCCGCGCCCCTTGCACAGGGCGACGATTTTATCCATGGTTTTTTCTGTGTTTTTCAGCATAAAGAAGCCTCCATGAGCGTTTTCTATCACAATAGTTCAATTATATCCGACTGTGGCCCGTTGTCAACCGAATTGGGCGAAAAACCCTTTCGTTTTTGGGTATCCTATGGTATATTGATGTACAAACCGTTCGCATTCAAATTCACTGCCATGCTTTGAAGGAGTCCTCCATGAAAACCATATCCCGCGTCATTCTTTCCGCCATCTTTCTGGTGCTGACCGGCCTGCTTGCGGCCGCGGCGCTGTTTGCCCCCGAACTGGTCTTCTCGTTTTATCCCGATCTGTCCCGCAAAGCCATCTCCGTTCTGGCCGCAGTCACTTCCCCGCTGCCTTTTGCGGTCTGGGAGGTTCTGGTCCTTCTTGTGCTCCTGTGGGCCGTTTACACGCTGGTGCGCTGCTTTGTACGGCACCGCGGGTTCCTGAACTGGCTGTCCGGCCTGCTTCTGGGATGCTGTGCGGCAGTTTTTTTCTTCGTGGCCGTCTGGGGCCTGGGGCATTTCGGCCCCTCCGTCGGGGAGCAGCTGGGACTGGCCGCCCGAGAATATTCGGAGGACGAACTGTATGCCGCCGCTCTGCACTATGCAGCCCAGGCCAACGTCTATGCGGCGCAGGTTGAGCGGGATTCCGACGGCGTTGTGTCGTTCTCCCCGTTCAAAACGCTGGCCAGGCAGACCAGCGACGGCTACGCCGCACTGTCTGCAGACTACGACTGCTTCGACGGCTCCGACGCCCGGGTCAAGCGTCTGACTGCCGGCACGCTGTATTCCTACTTCGGCGTCACCGGCATATTCTGCCCGTTCACCGGCGAGAGCAGCGTCAATCCCGATACCTTTGAAGCCTCCATCCCGTTCACCATGTGCCATGAGGTCGCCCATCGCATGGGGTTCCCCGCCGAGGATGATTCCAATTTCTGCGCCTACCTGGCCTGCATGGCCAACGACAGCGTGGAGTTCCGGTATTCCGGCGCTTACTCCGCATTCATCTACTGCTACAACGCGCTCTACGCCGAAAACCGCGACCGCGCCGCCGAGGTCTGGGCGCAGGCGTCCGAGCAGGTTAAGGCCGACTGCCGCGCCGCAAACAGGCACTATGACCAATACGAAGGGAAAGTGCAGGATGCGGCGCAGAAGGTAAACGACGCGTACCTGAAAGCATTCCAGGAGGAGGCCGGCGTGAAATCCTACGGCGCGGTCGCCGATTACCTGATTGCCTGGTACCAGGCCGGCATGGCCGGCTAAAATAGGGCTTGACAAACATCTGAAAGCTGTTTATAATAAACAAGCCCTTGGACGATTAGCTCAGCTGGTAGAGCATTCGCTTGACGTGCGAAGGGTCAGCGGTTCGAGTC
>JAHZEF010000159.1:1157-5175 GCA_019422005.1 Clostridiales bacterium | reverse complement strand
CTGTATGTCTGTCCGGCCCGGATGGCGCCGTCGTAATCCTCCAGGCGGATCAGGGCATAGGCCTGGTCGCCGGCAACGGTATAGCCGTTGTGGGTCAGCACATGGTTCCGGGTGATGGCGCTGGTGTAAATGCGCAGGGTCTCGGTGGATTTGGCGCCGTCTCCAAACTCATTGCCGAAGTTGTTGCGGGTGCCCAGCGTGGCCTGCCGGACATGGCCGCCGCCCACGGCAACCTCGCCGGCGGTACGCAGGGAAGCAATCTGCGCCGTGCCGTCCTCCCGGACGAAAGAGACCGGCGTATCGGTGGTATGGGCGGTGTTGGGCTGGCTGTCCACGATGCAGCCGTCCTGCACCATGATGCCGGTGTTGATGCCGTAATCCATGTCGTAGGGATCCGCGTTGACCACCGCGACCACATTGTTGCCCTTGAGTACGGCGCGCTCCGCCTGGCCGCCGATGGTTTCCATGGCGTTGACCGTATCCTGGGCTTTGGCCGAGATGATCCGGACGCCGCCGGCCGACGGATCGATCTCCAGATGGTTCATCCGCACCCGGCGGGGGCCCGCGGCGCCGCTGCCGGCACCGCCGTAGCCCACGTGATCCTCCTCCGTATAGCGGATACCCGGCGCGATGTCCTCGTCTGCCAGATAGTGGATCGTCCCGCCGGAGCGGGCCTGGGCCGACCGGAGCACGCCGTCTGCCGCGGCCGCCGCAGCGGTTGTCAGGCCGATTGCCGCCGCCAGCAGCAGGGAACAGGCCCTGACCGTCCATGTCTTCGCTTTCATACTGTTTCCGTCCTTTCTTTGCCTCGTATCTCACACGGCTTTATTGTACGGGCCTTCCGAAAAGACGGCTATCACACTCCTGTTAAGTTCCGGAAAATTTCTGTACGCCGGCGGTGCCCGCCTGCGCACGGCGGCGCCGCATGTCCCGGGACATGCGGCGCCGCTTGCTTCTTCCTGCCTCATAAATTTTCACTGCGGCCCCCTGTTCACCAGGGGTTCATCCAGTTTTCCGGCGTTCTTCCGGAAAACACGTCCAGAATCTGTCCGGCGATCGTGTCGCCGCAGCGGGCATACGCCTCCTTTGTCTCGGAAGCGGAATGCGGCGTGCAGAGGATCCGCGGATCCTGCAGCAGCGGCTCCTCCGGCCCGGGCGGTTCCGGCCGGTAAACATCCACCGCCGCGCCCGCCAGCTTCCCGCTCCGCACCGCCGCCAGCAGCGCGCGGCTGTCCACCAGGATCCCGCGCGCGGTATTGATCAGGACGGAGCCCGGCTTCATGGCTGCAAAGGTCGCTTCCCCGAACAGCCCCGCATTCTGTTCCGTACCCGGCAGATGCAGGCTGACCACATCGCTCTCCCGCAGCAAGGCCGGCAGATCCGTCATGGCCACGCCCAGCGCGGCCGCCTCCGGCGCCGGCTTCCCGCTGCCGCGGCAGGCCAGCAGCCGCACGCCGAATCCGCCGAGCCGCTGCGCCACTGCCTTTCCGATATCGCCGAACCCCACCAGGCCGACGGTTTTCCCATACAGTTCATGCCCGGCGTACCGGACCCACTGCCCCCGCCGCAGCGCCGTATCCAGGCCGGCCAGATTCCGGTATACCGCCAGCATCATGCCAACGGTCTGTTCCGCCACGGAAACCGCATTGCCGCCGCGGGTCGTGGTCACGTAAATCCCGCGCCGGCGTGCCGCCTCCAGATCCACGCCGTCAAATCCGACGCCCATCCGGGCGACGATCCGCAGCCGCGGCGCCATGGAAAAAATGCGCTCGTCGAGCGTATCCAAACCGGCAATCAGCGCATCCACTTCCCGGATAACGCCGCAGTACTGTTCATAGGTCCAATACGGCGCCGCCTGCTGTGACAGCCGGATGGAAAACCCCTGCTCCTGCAGCAGGCGGTACGCACGGGGACAATTCTTTTCAAAATTGCTGAAGCTGACCAGTATCTGTTTCAAATCGGCACCTCCATGGCGGCCGCCGGCCCGCAGGGCCCGGCGGCCGCGCGCAGCGCCCGGAATGATTGAGTTTCAGCGCGCGGGGCAGTAAGACCGGGCGTCAGCGTACAGACAGGCGTCCTGCCGCCCTTTGCATGCAAAAAGCGGCAGGATCCGGAAAAAGGACAACAAACCTGGAACGGGCGGTTGGGATTACAGGAGGTCGGAAATCTCCTGCATAATCTTTTCGACTTTCTTCTTCTCCTCCGGCAGCAGGTCGCCCAGTGGCAGGCGGGGCAGCCCGGCATAATCCAGCCCCTGCAGCTTCAGGACGTACTTGAAGATTTCCTGCCAGTGGGGATCGCCTGTCGTATAGGTGTAGAAGTAGTCGATGAAGGGCTTCATTTTGGCCCACAGCGCACGGCCGGCGTCGACATCCTTCTGGATGGCGCAGGTTTCAAACAGCTTGCGGCAGAATTTCGGGAAGATGGCGGGCAGGCCCGACAGCCAGCCGTCGGCGCCGGCGAAGAAGGCCTCCATGGGGTCGTAATCGTGGCCGTACATCACCACCATGCCGTCGCCGCAGGTGTTTTTCAGGTCATGAATCCGGTTGACGTCTCCGTGTGCGGACTTGATGGAGCGCCACACGCCCTCGTCCATCAGTTCCTTCACATCGTTGGCGTCCAGCTCCAGGCCCGCAAACCAGGGATTGTTGTAGGACATGATATCAATATCGGGGCACTCCCTGTGCAGGCGGCGGAAATTGTCCATGACCGCCCTCTTGTGAGGCTTCATGTAATAGGTCAGGATCACCAGCGCGCCGTCGCAGCCTGCCTCGGCGGCAGCTTTGGTCAGTTCGATGGTCTGGCGGGTGGCATAGCGGCCGGTGCCGGCATAAACGGGCACCTCGCCGGCGACATAACCGGCAGCCAGCTGATACATCTGCTTGGCCTCGTCCATGGTGTAGGCAATGTTCTCGCCGGTGGAACCCACAATGGAGAGATTGTCGGCGCCGTTGTCGATGAGCCAGCGCAGATACATCTCCTGGCCTTTGACATTGATGGTCTCATCAGCATTCCAGATGGTCATCGCTGCGGGCATGATGCCGCCTTTGGTCTTGTTCATTGTCAAACCTCCACTAATTTGTTGTAATAATATTTTCTAATGGACAGGCGTCCAGTAGATGCCGTTCAGCCCAGGGAACGGACGTACCGCTCAATCCGCTCCAGACCGCGGCTGAGCATATCCTCGCTGGCTGCATAGGTGATGCGGACATAGCCTTCGCCCGCCTCTCCGAAGCCCGTTCCGGGAACGATGGCCACATGGGCCTTGTCCAGAAGGTCAAAGCAGAACGCTTCCGACTGCATGCCCAGCGCCTTGATATTGACCCAAAGATAAAAGGTACCGGCGGGATCCAGGCAGGTCATCCCGGGAATTGACCGGATGCCCGCGACGATCAGATCCTTGCGGCGGCGGAATTTTTCCCGCATTTCCAGCGCCTCCGCATCACAGCTGCGCAGCGCATAGGCCCCGGCATACTGATAGGGCGCATTGACGCAGGCCACGGTGACGTCATGGGTGGACGGCATTTTGCTGATCAGCCACTCGGGGCCGATGGCGTAGCCCAGCCGCCAGCCGGCCATGGCGTATGTTTTGGAAAAGGCGTCCACCACAATGGTCCGCTCTGCCATTCCCGGCAGGGAGGCGATGCTGACATACGGCCGGTCGGAATACCGGATGGTCTTGTAGACCTCGTCGGAGATCACCACCAGATCGTGCCGGACCGCCACCTCCGCAATCCGCTCCAGCTCCCCGGGCGGGATTTCTGCGCCGGTGGGGTTGCACGGGGAATTGAGCAGCAGCATTTTGGTCCGCGGCCCAATGGCCGCTTCAATCTGCTCCGCCGTGGGGACAAAGCCGGTCTCCTCCGTGGTATTGACAATCCTGGGCACACAGCCCACGATCTTGAACTGGTTGAGGTAGCTGGCAAACATGGGCGCGACGGCAATGATCTCATCGCCGGGATTCAGCACAATCTGCATGGCGACCAGAATCGCCTCGGTGGCGCCCATGGTAATCATG
>JAHZEF010000159.1:0-1147 GCA_019422005.1 Clostridiales bacterium | reverse complement strand
TCTGAGGGTCAATGGGCCGGATCTGCGGGGAAAACTTTTCCGCCACAGCGTCCCGGAGCTCCTGGATGCCGGAATTGGGCGTATATTTGGTATAGCCCTTGCTCAAATACGAATTGGCCACGTCAATGATATCCTTCGGGGTGGCGAAATCAGGCTCCCCCACCGTGAAGCTCAGGATGTCGTCCGCGCCCATCAGGCGCGCCCGATCGTACATCACGCGGATTTTGGACTTGTGGATGCTCTTTGCAAGTTCTGAAAGCTGCATATTACATTCCCTCAAACACCCAGGTATGCTTCCATAACCTTGGGATTTTTCAAAAGTTCCCTGCCTGTGCCGGTAATGGAAATCCTGCCGTGCTCCAGCACGTACGCACGGTCGGCAATATTCAGCGACATATTGGCGTTCTGCTCCACCAGGAGCACCGTGGAGCCCTCGTTCCGGATCACTTCAATGGTATGGAAAATTTCCTGCACAATCAGCGGCGCCAGGCCCATGGACGGCTCGTCCAGCAGCACCAGCTTTCCGCCGGTCATCATGGCCCGCGCCACAGCCAGCATCTGCTGCTCGCCGCCGGACAGCGTCCCCGCCACCTGCTTTTTCCGCTCAGCCAGACGGGGGAACAGATCAAACACCCGCTCCAGCTCCCTGCGGACCGCTGCGGGGTCCCGCCGGCGCATCAGCGCGCCCATGTCCAGGTTTTCCGACACCGTCATTTTGGGAAATACGCGGCGCCCCTCCGGCACATGCACCAGCCCTTTCTTGACCACCTGATGGGGCGGAAGGTTGGTAATGTCCTCCCCCTGAAACGTCACCCTGCCGGATTTCACACGCTCCAGGCAGGAGATTGCGCGCAGCGTCGAGGTTTTCCCGGCGCCGTTGGAGCCAATCAGGGCCACAATTTCCCCTTCCCCGATGGTAAAGCTGATGCCGCGGACCGCCCCAATCATGCCGTAGGAGACGCACAGATCCTCAACCTTCAGAATCATTCTTCTGTCCACCTCCTAAGTAGGCCTCGATCACACGCGGATTGTTCTGCACCTCTTCCGCGCTGCCCTCGGCGATGGTAACGCCGAAATCCAGCACTTTGATCCGGTCGGCCAGGCGCATGACAAAGCTCATATGGTGTTCGATCAGGACGATCGAAAC
>JAHZEF010000158.1 GCA_019422005.1 Clostridiales bacterium | reverse complement strand
TGCTTGTGATTGTATGCTATATTGGCTACGCGGTCTTCTCCGCGGTCCATGAACCGCTGACCACCGTACAGGCCATTGAATACGAGGCCGGCGCCGGGCTCCACACCGACGGTTACATCGTCCGGAGCGAAACGGTCCTGTCTTCCCAGTACGCCATTACAGTGCTGGAGCGCAAGGAAGGCGAAAAGGTGGGCCACGGCCAAACCGTCGCCACCGGCTATCTGACCGCCGACGCCCAGGAGCGGCAGGCCGAAATTGAACGTCTGACCGCGCAGCTGGAGCAGCTGCAGTACGCAGATTCCTACAGCCTTGACCCGGCGGACACCGCCAGCCTTGACAGCGAAATCCTCACAGAGCTGACCGCCTGCGCACAGTATGTGGCCCGGCGGGATCTGGCTTCTGTTTCCGATATGAGCGCAGAACTGAAAGGACTGGTCCTGCGCCGCAGCACCGATGAGGGCGACCTCTCTGCAATTCGCACGCAGATCCAGTCGCTCCAGTCCCAAATCAGTCAGCTCAAGGCCATTGCCGGCTCCGACACCATGCAGATCACTGCGCCGGCCTCCGGCTATTTCTCCGGCACGGTGGACGGCTACGAATCCGTCCTGACGCCGGAGCGCCTCTCATCCCTGACCGCCGCGGAGCTCAGCGCTCTGGCGCCCGCCGAAATCCCCGCCAAAGCCTGCGGCAGGCTGATCGACGATGCCACATGGTACTTCGTCACCGCCGTCCCTTCCGGCTATCTGCAGGACACCAAGGCCGGCGATCAGGTATCCGTCAGTTTTTCCCACGATTTTTACGGCACGCTGCCCATGCGCGTGACCCGCATCGGCGAAGAAGAGGGCGGGCAGCGTCTGCTGGTGCTCTCCTCCTCCGATTATATCCAAAACGTCACCCTGCTGCGGCAGCAGACCGCCGATATCGTGTTCAGTTCCTACGCCGGCCTGCGGGTTCCCAAGGAGGCCCTGCGGATGGATGCGGAAAACCGCCCCGGCGTCTATATCCTCGAAAGCGCCGCCGCCAAATGGAAGCCTGTCACAATCCTTTACGACAACGGCGAGAGCTACGTCGTGGAGCTGGACAAGTCCAGTACCGCCAACCTGTGGCCCGGTGATGAGATCATTGTGGAAGCGAAAAATCTATATGATGGAAAGGTCGTTATACAGTCATGATTCAGGAACATGTCGCCGCCATCCGTGCAAATATGGCGCAGGCGGCTCTGGCCGCCGGCCGTGATCCAAAGGAGATCCTGCTCTGCGCCGCCACAAAAATGAACGGCGCCGAAGCCGTCCGGCAGGCCGTTGCCGCCGGCGTGGACTGCTGCGGTGAAAACCGCGTGCAGGAATTGCTGCAGAAGTTTCCCCAGGGCGCCTACGAGGGCGCTCCGGTCCATTTCATCGGCCATCTCCAAACCAATAAGGTCCGGCAGGTGATCGGCCTGGTGGATCTGATCCAGTCCGTGGACCGTCCGGCTCTGCTGGAGTGCATTCAGAAGGAGGCTGCCAGGCAGGGGCTCCGGCAGAGTATCCTGCTGGAGGTCAATATCGGCCAGGAGGAGAGCAAATCCGGCTTTTCAGTGTCCGGGGCCAGGAAGGCTGCGGAAGAAATGGGCAAATATCCCAACGTTTTGCTCAAAGGGCTCATGGCAATTCCTCCCATCAGCCAAAAACCAGGGGATAACCGCAGATATTTTGCCGAAATGCGCAATCTTTTTGTTGACATAAGTGCAAAAACATACGATAATGTCTTCATGGAGTGCCTGTCTATGGGAATGTCGGACGACTATGCCGACGCCATTGCCGAAGGCAGCACAATGATCCGCGTGGGCACCGCCATCTTCGGCGCCCGGAATTACAACAAACCATAAGAAACGTTTTCATAGGAGGATCAGTAACATGGGATTCATGGACGAACTGAAGAAGCTGGCCAAGCCCTACGCCGAGGACGAGGACGACTTCGACGATTTTGACGACGGAATGGAGGAGACCCCCGCCGCTCCCAAGGCATCCAAGGCCTCCGCCGCCCCTGCCTACAACTTCGACGACCTGGGCATCGGTTCCTCGTCTTCCGCCGGCTCGGCCGACCGCCGCGGCAATAAGGTTGTCAATATCCACACGACCGCCCAGCTGCAGGTCGTCCTGGTCAAGCCCGACCGCTTTGACAATGTTTCCGAGATTGCCGAGCACCTGCGCGACAAGCACGCCGTCGTGCTGAATCTGGAGCAAACCAACAAGGACGTGGCCCGCCGTCTGGTGGATTTCCTTTCCGGCTGCGCGTACGCTCTGGACGGCAAGATCAAAAAAGTCGCAATTTCCACCTACATCATCACCCCCTATAATGTGGACATCGTCGGGGACCTGATTGACGAGCTGGAAAACAACGGCATGTATCTTTGATCCGCTGAAAGGAGCGAGCTGTCTTGTTTACACCGCAGGAAATTCAGGAAAAAACTTTTGTAAAGGCCGTGTTTGGCGGTTACGATATGTCCAGCGTGGACGATTTTCTGGAGCCGCTGACAGAGGATTATATCGCGCTTTATAAGGAAAACGCCGTTCTCAAAAGTAAAATGAAAATTCTGGTGGAAAAGCTGGAGGAATACCGCGGGCAGGAAGAGAGCATGAAGAAGGCGCTGGTGGCCGCGCAGAAAACCTCCGACCAGATGATTGCAGAGGCGGAGAAAAAGTGCGCCCAGCTGACCAGCCAGACGGAAAATGCCCTGCGCGGCAAAGCTGCGGAAACGCAGCAGCAGATTGCGGCCGAAGAAGAGCGGATTGAACGCGCCAAGCAGGCAGCCCTGAACTTCATCGAAGTGATTGAAAAGGATGTGGGCCGCCATCTGGATCTTCTGAACAACCTGAAGCTGATGAATCTGGGCGCACAGCCTGCAAAGGCCAAGGTCTATGATTTCGAAAAGGAAGCCGCCCCCAAGCGGCAGCCGGATCCTGAGGCGCGTCCTGCCGACGACCCCCAGGAAATCGCAGCCGAGATCGAGCAGAACCTGGAGAAGGTGATCGGCCCGGAGGACGACGGCGATCTGGACAAAACCCGTGTCGCCCACGGTCCCGCCAAATTTGCCGACCTGCAGTTCGGCAAGAACTACGATCCCAATCATCCCTGACCCCCCTCCGGCCGGCGCCGGAACGCCCCGGGCCCGCCGGGAAAACTGCGAATATGGCCCCGCAGCAGAGAGCGGGAAACGCGTGCAGGAGGCAGCCGCCCCCTGCACGTTCCATCAAACAGGCTTTCGAAGCGCCTCTGGCCGGGGAACCGGAAAAGCCGGGGCGCGGCGCTCACCGGCCGCTTCTCCCCGGGCCCCCGGTCCGTAGGACGCGGATCCGGCCCCGCCCCCTGCCCGGCAGCAGGCAGCGCCGGATCCGGCGATTTTCCAAAAGCGCATTGACAAACACCCGAAAAATCGCTATGATAAACGCAATTGGATATCTGATTTGCAATGAACAGGAGGAGTATGCTGTTTCGACCGTGCAAAGAGAGCTGCCGTATGGTGCGAGGCAGCGGCGGAAAACGGCTGAAAATCACCTGGGAGCAAGCCGCCTGAAGCCTCAGTAGGGCGCGCCGGCCGACGGCCGTTATCCCGTTGCCCGCGTTTTGGCGCGGCGTGAGCGGCCGGTATGCCGGCAATGAGAGTGGTATCGCAGAGGTTGGCGCCTTTGTCTCTTTGGGAGACAGGGCGCTTTTTCTTTGGAAAGGGGTGTACCATGCGCTGTCCCAGCTGTGAAAAGGAAATGGAGCAGGGCCGTCTGTACGGCAAGCCGCCTCTGCTCTGGAGTCCCCGGAGGAAAAAGCTTGTTCTGCTGCGCCGGCAGGAGGAAGTGCAGATTCTGAACGGCGCGTTTCCCACGGCGTATCTCTGTAAAAGCTGCCGCAAGGTGGTTATCGACTACTAAGCCATACCGGCATCATTCACCACTGATCAGGAGGAATCAACCAAATGGACTACAACAAGACCATCAATCTCCCCAAAACCGACTTCCCCATGCGGGCGGGCCTGCCCAAGCGCGAGCCGGAAATGCTGAAACGCTGGGAGAAAATCGACGTATATCGGGAACTGCTGAAAAAAAACGAGGGCAAGCCCCGCTTTTCCCTCCACGACGGCCCCCCCTTCTCCAACGGCGGCCTGCACATGGGACACGCCCTGAACAAATCCATCAAGGATTTCATCACCCGTTCCTACGCCATGCGCGGTTACTATACCCCCTATATCCCGGGCTGGGACAACCACGGCATGCCGATCGAGTCCGCCATCATCAAGCAGAACAAGCTGAACCGCAAAGCGATGAGCGTCCCGGAATTCCGTTCCGCCTGTCATGCGTTCGCCCAGCACTATATCGATGTGCAGAAGGAGGGCTTCCAGCGCATGGGCGTCATCGGCGACTGGGAGCATCCCTACAAGACCATGGACCCCGGCTTTGAGGCGGAGGAAGTCAAAATTTTCGGCGCCATGTACAAAAAGGGATATATTTACAAGGGCCTGAAGCCGGTGTACTGGTGCCCCAAGGACGAGACGGCACTGGCGGAAGCTGAAATCGAGTATCAGGATGATCCCTGCACCACGGTGTATGTCAAATTCCCCATGCATGACGACCAGGGAAAGCTCTCCGCCTATGATCCCGGCAAGCTTTTCTTTGTGATCTGGACCACAACCATCTGGACCCTGCCCGGCAATCTGGCCATTGCGCTCCACCCCGACGAGCGCTATGCCCTGGTCAAAACGCCGTCCGGCGAGACGTATATCATGGCCGAGGCCCTGACGGAAAGGGTAATGGGCGTCGCCGGGATCGAGGGATGGGAGATTGCCGAGACGCATCCCGGTTCCTTCTTTGAAAACATGCTGGCCGACCATCCCTTCCTGCCCAAAACCTCCCGCCTGGTACTGGCCGACTACGTCACCATGGACTCCGGCACCGGCTGCGTCCACACCGCCCCCGGTTTCGGCGCCGACGACTACCAGACCTGCCTGCGTTACGGAATGGACATGGTGGTGCCTGTGGACGACCAGGGCCGTCATACCGACTATGCCGGAAAATATGCCGGCATGAAAACCGAAGCGTCCAACCCGGTTATCCTGGCCGATATGAAAGCGTCGGGCGCGCTGCTGGCCTGCGAGGAAATCGTCCACAGCTACCCGCACTGCTGGCGCTGCAAGGGCCCGATCATCTTCCG
>JAHZEF010000157.1 GCA_019422005.1 Clostridiales bacterium | reverse complement strand
CAGGCCAGGGGCTTTTTCATCGTCTTTTGCCGGCAAAGTGGATCAGCAGCGCGCCCAGGACCAGCATGGCCGCCTGTACAGCCCAGACGGAGGCGGGCAGCTGAAAGGCGGGATCCAGGGTGCCGAGGGACAGGGGAAGCTCGGAGAACAAGCTGCCGTTCCAGAGGCTCAGCGCCCTGGGCAGCGGCAGCGCCGCCAGCAAAAACGGCACCAGCATCCAGAGGTACAGCAGCCAGCTCCGGATCTGCCCCAGCAGCCAGCCGCTGCCCAGGGCCAGCAGCATGGGCGGCAACAGGGTCACCAGCGCCGGAAGCACCAGCGTGTCCCAGCGCGAAAAGCCGAAGAGCAGGCCGTAGAGGATGGCCGGCAGCAGCACTGCAAGCCCGGCCAGCACCGCTGATGCGGTCAGCGCCGCCGCACACCGCGTCCGGGCGTAGCGGCGCGGATCGACGGGGGTGGCGGCGGTGAGCACCGCCACACGCCGCGCATGGCCGGCGGTAAAATAGAGGAGAAAAAACAGCTCGCCCACCCACAGCAGAGGCAGCAGGCGGCTCAGATAGAGCCCGAAGCTCCAGGGGGAGAAGGGGGCGGTATCGGCGACGCCCAAAATGGTTTCTGACCGCAGTGTCTGCCAGCCGAACAGAAGCAGTACGGCCAGCGCGCCGAAGAACAGCTTGCAGCACACAAAGCGGTGCAGCTCATAGCGATACAATTTACCCATACAGTTCCTCCTCTGTCAGGCCGCAGGCATTCAGGAAGTCTCCCAGTGTGATGTAGGGCGGCATCTCCGTACCGCCTTCCCGGTAGAGGGCGGACCAGACGGCGTCCAACTGCGCTTCCCCCAAAAGCTGGGCGGCACGGTCGATCATCAGGGCGGTGCCGTCATAGAGATTGACGGATTGGATGGAGGCGGAGATTTCACCCCGGTAGCGTTCCGGAAGACGGTCGAGGTATTCCGGGTGACGCACGTAAAAGGAACGGCTGCTGGCCTGGACCGCGTCGGCCCATTTATCCCGGTAGTTCCGCTGCGCGTATTCCTCGCCGCGGAGTGTGCGGAGGATACGGTAGGTGGTGTAAGTGGTGATTCCCTCATCCGTCCAGTATTCCTGTTCCGGATCCAGGAGAGACGCGCCCAGGCCCCACCACTGGTGGACGATTTCATGAGCCAGCACCTCTGCGGATGCGGCGCCCTTGTCCGGATCGCGGAGATTGACGTCGCTGAAATAGACCTCGCCCATCCCGCTGAGGTTGCCGCTGGCAAACCCTCCGAAATCAAAGACCGTGGTCTGGATGATCTTAAAGGGCTTATCGTCGGTGAAGGAACGGGGGCCGTAATGTGCGGTGCAGTAGGCAATGACCTGCTCCATCATGTCTACGGCGTCCATGCTTTCAAGCCGCGGCTTGTACTTGCTGCTGTAATAAAACTCAATGGGCATGCCGCCGCCTTCGAGAGTGACCGATTCATAATCACCGGCAAACAGGCGGAAACGGTCGGTGCCGGTATCTGTAAGCAGCCAGTCGCGGGTGCCGTCGCCGTTGTCCTGCAGCAGCTCGGTGGAACCGCTGGAAACAGGCGTCAGGCTGTCTTTCAGACGGATGCGCAGCGTGACCGGGGCGGTCTCCGCCACCGGAACGCTGCCGGCAAGCACGGGGGCCAGATGCATGCTGCTCAGTTCCAGGCCGCGGGCGCTGAGGAAGCTGCCGGAAAGCTGCGCTTCCTGTGCGTTCCAGATCCGGGGCATACCGCCGTAGGTAACCTCCAGAAGGATTTCCGGGTCGGCCGGCAGGGTGCACCGGAGTTCGCGGGATGCGATGTAGTCGGTGCCCAGGTCTTCAAAGGGGATGGAAACGCCGTTGGCGGAGAGCGTGCGGATGGAATAGCCGGGGTTCAGCTCCAGGTAAAGCTCCTGCGGCTGGCCGCTGCTGTTGCGCAGCTGGTAAACCGCCGTGCCGGAGAGCGTACCCAGGAGGTAACTGTCTACGGATACATGCAGGCGGGTTTCCTCCAGAAGGAGCGCTTCCTGATATTCCCGCTCCGGCTCTTCGTAGGACATCCAGTCGGCCAGGCTGTGATCCATGAAGGGCTGCGCCTGCCACAGCCATCCCCCGGCGGCGAACAGCACGGCAGCGGCCAGCAGCGGCGCGGGCCTCCGGGCACGGCGCAGAAAGGAGCGGCGGAGGCCGTAACCGTACCGCCGGACGCACAGCAGGCTGACCAGCCAGCCGCCGCCCAGCAGAAGCAGCCAGACCATACGGCTGTAGAGCGCCGTGCGCCAGACCAGGGCGCTGCCGAAGGCGTCTGAGAGCGCCGGAGCCAGGGGGACGCTCCACTGCATGAGAAAATACTGGGCGCACCAATGGCTGCGGGAGGCGGCCAGAAAGGCGGCCACGGCCAGCATGCTGACGTCCGGCCGGTATGTGACCTGATAAATCAGTGAGGCGGCCAGCGCGCCCATGACAGGGCCGGAAAGGAACAGGAGCGCTGACGCCGACAGGTAGTCGGACAGGGAGAAGACGATGTCCAGCTTCCATGCGGTATAGGGCAGATAGGCGATACAGACCAGAAGGCCGGTCAGCAGGGCGGCCAGCAGCACGGAAAGCAGCCGCACCGTCTGCATGGCGGCGGGGGATACGGCGGCCTCGGCCAGCGCGGACGCGCCGCTGCGCCGCGGATGGTCCAGGCACAGGAGCGTCAGCAGGGCAAAGAAAAGCGTCCCGCACAGCCCGCCGACTGTCATGGGATTGGCCAGATACAGCGAGGCCATGGAATCTCCCAGGGCGGGCTGCCAGAAGCGGTAGCCTGCCAGGGGGGACAGCGCGGTCAGGCCCGCCAGCAGCCAGGCGGCAGGGGAGCGGAGCAGCCTGGCGGTTTCCGCGCGCAGAAGACGGAGCCGGTTCATTGCGCCTCCTCCTTTGAAATCAGGTACATATAGGCGTCTTCCAGCGTCGGTTCCACCGGAGCGGCATAGTCCGGCAGGTGGTCGGAGACGCCGCGGCAGAGGACGCCGTCGGCCGTATTGACTCTGGAGGTGACGTGGAGCGTGCCGTCGGTGCGGCTTTCGGCGGACTCCAAATAGACGCCCACCCGCCCCCGGGCGGCGCGGATCAGCGCTTCCGGGCGCCCGGCAAACAGAATGGAGCCCTGGTGAATGACCACCAGCTGGTCGCACACGGACTGCACGTCCTCAATGATGTGTGTGGAGAGGAGCACCAGCCGATCCTGCGCGGTTTCCGAAAAGAGGTTCCGGAAGTGGATCCGTTCTTCCGGATCCAGCCCCACCGTCGGCTCGTCCAAAATCAGAAAGTCCGGACGGCCCAGAAGCGCCTGCGCGATCCCGACCCGCTGGCGCTGGCCGCCTGACAGCGTCCGGATCCGTGTTTTGTGCAGTCCTTTCAGATTCACCGCTTCCATGGCGCTGTCAACGGCGCTGCGGCTGTTTCGGATCCCCTTGAGCGCCGCCATATAGTCCAGGAACTGGCGAACGGTCAGTTCATCGTACAGCCCGAAAGCCTGCGGGAGATACCCCAGGCGCGCCTTCATGCGGCGTTCGCACTGCTGCAGGGGGACGCCGTCCACCCGGATGGAACCGGCGGCAGGCAGCAGAGCGGCCACCAGGAGTTTCATCAGCGTGGACTTCCCGGCGCCGTTGGGGCCCAGCAGCCCGATCAGGCTGGGGCTTTCCAGCGTCAGGCTGATGTCCTGCAGGGCCTGCCTGCCGTTGGGGTAAGTCATCTGCAGATGTTCAATTTCCAGCTTCATGTTTTACGATCCTTTCTGTGATGCAATGGCCCGCAGAGCGGTCACCAGAGGCGGCTCGCCGGCGGGAGAAGGGAGATCCGGCGCGGTGCCGGTTTCTTCGTTGCTGCTGCCGTCCGGATTCAGGCCGAACAGGGCCGTGAATTGGATGAGGATGCCGGAGTTGGGCAGCTGAAGGAAAACGGGATCCGTGGCCCCAATCCCGTCGCCGCCGGTTTGGGCCCCTGCCAGCGAAGCGAAACCGGTTTCCCGGCAAAGGACGGCGAAGGAGTCGGATGCGGAATATACCTGACTGCCGACCAGGACCCAGATGCAGCCGCGGATCGGACTGCGCCGCGCGGCCGGCGATACCGAGAGGACGCTTTCCACATAGTGCGTGGCCAGGGCCCGGTCTGATGCCTGCAGGGCGGGAAGATCCGGCAGCTCTGCTATGGGATGCAGCTCCTCCGGGGCGAAGGCTTCCTCCAGAAATGGCCGGTTGTTGGCGCTCATGCGCGTCAGGGCATAATTGGAGCACCGGAGCGGCTGATCGATGTGCGGGGCGACCAGCAGCTCCTGCCAGTAACGCTCGCTTCCTCCGCTGTTCTCACGGATGTCGATGATAAGCGCGCCGTATCCGGCCAGCTCCTCATAAAATGCGTCCAGAAGCCTGCCGTCTTCTTCCAGATCTCCGGAGAAGCTGTTCACTTTCAAATAAGCGGTTTTCATCTCCGGGAGCAGGAGCGTGGTCACGTTGGGGGCGGCGTCTGCCGCCGCACTGCCGGATTCCGTTTCGTCCTCCAGCATGGCCAGCATGGCTTCCAGGCGCTCGTACCCTGCGGCGGTGGCCGGGTCTTCCAGCAGTTCTGCCCAGTGTGTGCGGCCCGGCTGGTCACAGAGACCGCCGGCGGCCCGCATCGCCCGATATGCCGAAGGTTCCACGATCCAGAGGTGGCCGGTTCCGCCGAGCCGCCAGAGCGCGCTGTAAATGGCGGAATAGAAATCCGGATCGCTGTCGTGTTCCGAGATCATGGCTTTGTATTCCTGATAGATTGCGCCGACGTCGGTTCCGGCTCGCTCCAGGATGCCCCAGCAGGGGTAACTGTCGCGGAGTACGGCCCAGAAATATTCGTAGTCCTCCATCCGCTGCTCCGCGGTCAGCCCCAGCGCATGGAGTGCCTCCGCCGGGACGCCGCCGTCCGTGGGATCGGCGGGAAGGCGGGAGGCGCAGCCGGTCAGAAGGCACAGGCAGAGCAGAACCGAACCGATGGATTTGAGCTGCATGACGGTCCCCCCCTAACTGCGCGCCGCGGTATGGGCCGCTCCATGCTGCAGAGCCCCGCCCCCGCTTTCCGGGCAGGACGGCGGCGGGGCCATGGTTTCCGGCGGATGGATCAGCAGGCCGGACAGTGTGCCGGAGGGATTGGCGCTCCCGCCGGAACGGCGCGGGAGCGCCGTCAGGCCACGGAT
>JAHZEF010000156.1:4510-5214 GCA_019422005.1 Clostridiales bacterium | reverse complement strand
CACCCGCGGGCCCGGCGAAACCCAGCTGGAGACGGACCGGCGGCTGATCCGGCAGCGGATCAGCCGCCTGGAGGAAGAACTGAAGACCGTCCGCCGGATCCGCGGCGTGCAGCGGGAGCGGCGGATCAAGAATGCGGTTCCGGTGGTTGCCCTTGTGGGATATACCAATGCGGGGAAGTCCACGCTGCTCAACCATCTGACCGGCGCCGGGATTCCGGCCAATGACCGCCTGTTTGACACACTGGATACCACGACCCGCCGCCTGGCTGTTTCCGATACGCAGGAGGTGCTGCTGTCGGACACGGTCGGCTTCATCGCCAAGCTGCCGCACCATCTGGTGGAGGCGTTCAAGGCCACGCTGGAGGAACTGGAATACGCAGATGTGCTGCTGCATGTGATCGACGCCTCGGACCCGAACCGGGAAGAGCATATCCGGGTGGTGGAACGGCTGATTTCCCAGCTGGCGGCGCCCGGAGTTCCCGTCATTGCATGCTACAACAAGGCCGATCTCGCGGAGCCGGACGACCTGCCGCGCGGGGAAGGCCTGCTGCCGATTTCCGCGAAGACGGGCGAGGGCATACCGGCGCTGCTGCGGCTGATCGAGAAAACGCTGGATCAGGGGCGGCACCATGTCAGGCTGCTGCTGCCCTACGATATGGCCGGCCGGATCGACACGCTGCATACCCAGGCCAAGGTGCTTCGGA
>JAHZEF010000156.1:0-4500 GCA_019422005.1 Clostridiales bacterium | reverse complement strand
TATCTGGACGAGGGGATTCTGGTGGAGGCCGTTTGCGACGGCGTGCTGTACGGCCGCCTGCGCCAATATGAGCGGGAGGGATGAGCTTGGAAGAGTATTTTGTGCCTGCCCGAAGGGCGGAGTCGGAATTTGTGGAAAAACGGTCGCGCTTCCTCAGCGACCTGTTTCCGGTGGAGAGTGAAGAAGAGGCACGGGCCTGCCTGGAGGCGGTGCGGAAACAGCGCCACGACGCCCGGCACCACTGCTGGTGCTACCGGATCCGCGGGAACGGGGCAGAGCGCTATTCCGACGACGGCGAGCCCCAGGGAACGGCGGGGCAGCCCATGCTGCACGTATTCCAGCGGGAGCAGGTGACGAATGTGCTGTGCGTCGTTACCCGGTACTTCGGCGGCATCCTGCTGGGCGCAGGCGGGCTGACCCGGGCGTATGGCCGGGGGGCCAAGGATGCGCTGGACGCTGCGGGCGTCTCGGTGATGCGGCTCTGGGACCGGGTGGAGATTCCGTGCCCTTATCCGCTGTTTGAGCGGGTCAGGCTGGCGGTGGAGAGCCATGGCGGTGTCGTGGCGGACACGGAGTTCGGCGCCGCTGTAACTCTGCAGGCCATGTTTCCGGCGGACGGGACGGCCCGTTTTCTGGAGGCGCTTACGGAGTTGAGCAACGCGGCGGTTTCCGGGACGGTGACGGGCCGGGAATTCCGGGCGTTTCCGGTGGAGCGGTGATTCCCTGCGGAAAAATTTATGGGGGAAAGCAGGATTTTTCTGAAATCCTGCGTATAAAGAATCAGGGAGGTGTGCCGATGGAGGGAATCACGATTCGTGAAATGCTGGAGCGGGAGGAGCTTGCCCGCCTGTCGGACTGCGCCGCGCTGTCCTGCCGGACGAAGGGGCGGCTGCGGCCCGGGGAGCCCGAAAACGATGTGCGGACCTGTTATCAGCGGGATACCGACCGCATCCTTCACAGCAAGGCTTTCCGGCGCCTGATGCACAAGACCCAGGTGTTTCTGAAGCCGGAGGGGGATCATTACCGCACCAGGATGACGCATACGCTGGAGGTGGCCCGGATTGCCAGGACCATTGCCCGCGGCCTGCGGCTCAATGAGGATCTGGTGGAGGCCCAGGCGCTGGGGCACGATTTGGGGCATACGCCTTTCGGCCATGCCGGGGAACTGGCGCTGACAGAGGTGATGGGCGTTCCGTTCCGCCACAATGAGCAGTCCCTGCGGGTGGTGGACTTTCTGGAAAAAAACGGGGACGGCCTGAATCTCACCTACGAGACGCGGATGGGGATCCTGGGACATACGGGCAGCTTCCTCCCGGAGACGCAGGAGGGGCAGATTGTCCGTCTGTCAGACCGCATTGCCTACATCAACCATGATATCGACGACGCCATGCGGGCCGGCATCCTCTGCAACGCAGACGTTCCGCGGTCCATTTCCGCAGTGCTGGGGGAGACGCATAAGGAGCGCATCAACACGCTGGTGGAAAACGTGATCTATACCTCCATGGCCGGCGGAACCATCGCGCTGGAGCCGGCTGTGCGCCAGGCTATGGATGCGCTGCGGGAATTTATGTTTGACCGGGTTTATCGCAATCCCATCGCCAAAGGCGAGGAATCCAAGGCCAAGGTCATTATTCAGCAGCTCTATCATTATTATATGAAGCACCCGGAAAAACTGCCGGCAGATTTCCTGCCGCAGCTGGACTTTGAGGGGATGCCGCGGACGGTCTGCGACTATATTGCCGGCATGACCGACAACTATGCGGTATTCAAGTATTCGGAAATTTTTATTCCGCAGGGCTGGCAGGTGCGCTGAAGGCCGCGCATAGCCCGGGCGGTTCCTGCAAACACTGGGAGGTGAAGAGCCTTGGCGTTTCCGCCGTCGTTTTTGGATGAGCTTGTGGCCCGGAATCCCATCGACGAGGTGGTCGGGCAATATGTGGCGCTGACGCGAAAGGGTTCCAACCTGTTTGGACTCTGCCCGTTTCACTCGGAAAAAACGCCGTCCTTTTCCGTGGCGCCGGACAAGCAGATTTACTACTGCTTTGGCTGCCACAAGGGCGGCGGCGTGATCAATTTCATCATGGAGCAGGAAGGCCTGGACTATCCGGACGCTGTGCGGTTTCTGGCCAAGCGGGCCGGCATGGAGGTGCCGGAGGATGGCGCCTATGCCTCCGGCTACAAGCGGCAGGAGCGGCTGTGGGCCCTGTGCAGGGACGCTGCCCGCTATTTTCGCGGGCAGCTGTTTTCCCCGGCGGGAAAGCCGGCGCAGGCGTATATTGTCCGGCGCGGGCTGTCCAAGCAGACGGTGACGCGCTTCGGGCTGGGCTTTGCGCCGGAGGGGTGGTCCGGGCTGATGGACGCCATGCTGCAGAAGGGCTATGAGAAACAGGAACTGCTGGATGCCGGCCTGGCGGTCCGCTCCCAAAAGGGCGGCCTGTACGACCGGTTCCGCAACCGCCTGATGTTCCCCATCATCGACGTCCGGGGGAACGTCATCGGCTTCGGCGGCCGGGTGATGGACGATTCCAAGCCCAAATATCTCAACTCGCCGGAGACGGCCATATTCAACAAGCGGAAAAACCTGTTTGCGCTGAATCTGGCAAAGAAGAGCCGCCAGGGCCGTATGATCCTGACAGAGGGGTATATGGACGCCATCGCCCTGCATCAGTACGGGTTCGACTGTGCGGTGGCCTCGCTGGGCACCAGCCTCACGGAGGAGCACGCAGCCATCCTGGCCAAATATACCAGGCAGGTTGTCATTACCTACGACGGAGACGAGGCCGGGCAGACCGCCACGCGCCGCGCCATCGCCATGCTGGAGAAGACCGGCGTTCAGGTCAGGGTCCTGCGGATGCAGGGGGCCAAGGATCCCGATGAGTTTCTCAAACAGTACGGGGCGGACCGGTTCAGGCTTTTGCTGGAGCAGTCGGAGAACCATGTGGAATACCGGCTGGACAATCTCAAGCGCCAGTTTGACCTGTCGGAGGACGGCCAGCGGGTGGAGTTCCTCAAACAGGCCGCGCAGCTGATCGCCGGCCTGCCCAACGCGGTGGAACGGGAGATTTACGGTGTTCGCGCCGCAGAGGCGGGCGGGATTTCCTCCGACGCGATGAAGCTGGAGGTGCAGAAAGCCTTTCGGCAGCGCATATCCCGTGAAAAGAAGAAGCAGGAGCAGAAGGATCTGGCGCCTGCCGCTGCGGCGCAGCCGCAGAGCAGGGAAATCCGCTATGACAATCTCCGCTCCGCCATGGCCGAGGAGGGCGTGCTGCAGATGGTCCTGAAGGAGCCGGCCATGTTTGAACAGTGCCGGAGGCTGGAGAGGGAGCAGTTTTCCTCTCCGCTGCTGGGCAGGGCCTTCGCGCTGCTGCGGCAGCGGTATGACGCGGGGCTTTCCGTCTGCCTGGGCGCCCTGGGCGAGGAACTGAGCCCGCAGGAGATGAGCCATCTGACGGCGGTGGCGCAGAAGCGGGACTGCCTGGTCAGCGAACAGGCAATGGCCGATTACCTGGCTGTTCTGGATGAGGAATACGCCAGGGGCCGTGTGGCCGGAACGCAGGACCTGCAGGCTTTCCGGCGGCGGCTCCAAGAAAAAAAAGGATATGGAGGAAACGACGTATGACCGATGCACAGGGACGGGTTCTGGACGATCTGGATCAGATGGCGGAAAATCGGAAAAAGCTGGATGCGCTGCTGGAGCAGGGAAAGAAAGCCGGGAAGGTTTCCTCCAGGCAGCTGATTGAGACGTTGGATGCGGCCGACGCCGACGAGGATATGACAGAGAAGTTCTACGACGAACTGGAAGCAGCCGGCGTGGAGATCGACGTCAGCGACGTCCTGGAAGTCCTGGGAAAGGCGCCGGAGGCGGCGCCCACCGAGGAAGACTTGAAGAGCGTGACGGAAGAAGCGCTGGTGGAGGATCCGGAGGCGCTGGCCGATACCTTCAAGCTGGACGATCCGGTCCGCATGTATCTCAAGGAAATCGGGAAGATCAAGCTGCTGACCCCTGAGGAAGAGCTGGAGCTGGCCATTCGCATGGCCGACGGCGACGAGGAAGCGCAGAAGCAGATGGCGGAGGCCAATCTGCGCCTGGTGGTATCCATTGCAAAACGCTACGTGGGCCGCGGGATGCTGCTTCTGGACCTGATCCAGGAGGGCAATCTGGGGCTGATCAAGGCCGTGGAGAAGTTCGATTACACCAAGGGCTACAAGTTCTCCACCTATGCCACCTGGTGGATCCGTCAGGCCATCACCCGCGCCATTGCCGACCAGGCCCGGACGATCCGGATCCCGGTGCACATGGTGGAGACCATCAATAAGGTCATCCGCACGGCGCATACCATGGTTCAGAGCCTGGGCCGTGATCCCACGGCGGAGGAAATTGCCGGAGAAATGGATCTGCCGGTGGAAAAGGTGGAGGAGATTCTTAAAATTGCGCAGGAGCCGGTCTCTCTGGAGACGCCCATCGGCGAAGAAGAGGACAGCCATCTGGGAGATTTTATC
>JAHZEF010000155.1 GCA_019422005.1 Clostridiales bacterium | reverse complement strand
GTTGTGGTGCTGATATCCTGGTTTATTATGAAATATACGGCGTTTGGACGCAGCATTTATTCAATCGGCGGCAACCGGGATGCCGCACAGGTCTGCGGCATCCGCGTGGAACGCACGCTGATCTGGACGTATGCCATCGCCGCAGTGACGTTTGCCATCGGCGGCTTTCTGGAGTGTGCCCGCACCAACGGCGCCACGGCTTCCTATGGAGAAAACTATGAGTTTGACGCCATTGCGGCCTGTGTTGTGGGCGGCGTCTCCAATTCCGGCGGCGTTGGGACCATTCCGGGGATGGTTTTGGGTGTTTTGATGTTCGGAATCATCAATTATGGCCTGACCTTCCTGGGCGTTCAGCCTTACTGGCAGAAGATCGTCAAGGGGATTATCATTCTGACGGCGGTGGGCTTTGACGTCAGAAAAAACATTCGGAAAAAATGAATCGGTTTCCTGTGGAATTCAAAATGGAAAGAGGCAATGTAATCATGGAAAAACTGCGTTGGGGCGTGATCGGTGCGGGCGGGATTGCCGACCGCAGAACCATCCCGGGAATGCTGCTGGCCCGGAATGCGGAGCTGACGGCGGTAATGGACATCAGCCGGGAGCTTTCAGAGGGGATCCGGGAAAAGTACCATGCGAAGCGGGCCTATACCAGCGAGGAAGCGCTGCTGCAGGATCCGGAGGTGGACGCCGTCTATATTGCGACGCCCATTGTGGTACATGCCAGACAGGCCAAGCTGGCGGCGGATTACGGCAAGCATATCCTGATCGAAAAGCCGCTGGCCATGACCAGCGGGGAAGGCGAAGAGGTCCTCCGCTACTGCGCTGCAAAGGGCGTTCAGATTGCGGCCGGGTTTATGATGCGCTTTGGGGCGCATGTCATGAATATGAAGCGCGCCATCGCCGAGCAGAAGATCGGCACGGTGGTCTCCGGATACTCGCAGTTCACGCTGTGGCTGCCGTATGAGCCCGGCAACTGGCGGCAGTGCCGGGCCAAAGCCGGCGGCGGGTGCATGATGGACATGGCGGTGCACTGCATTGATTTGATGGAGTATATTACCGGCATGCGGGTGACAAAAGTCGGGTCCTTCAATGAAAACGTTGCGTTTCGCGAGCATCCGGAGTATGATGTGGAAGACACCTCCACCGTCATGCTGCGGATGGAAAACGGGGCGCAGTTTGTGGTGCAGACCAACTTCAATATCCCGGATGAGGCGGCCAAATGGCGTCTGGAGTTTTTCGGCACCAGGGGGCGCCTTCTGGGTGATACTGTGATTGGCCAGAATGACGGCGGTACGCTGAACGCGGTGTTCCTGGAGAGCAATGCGGCCTACAACGCCACACAGGATCACAACGATTACGCAGGCGTGGAGCTGCCGGGCGAGTTCGGCAATATGTATACCAGGGAAATTGAGAGCTTTTCAGACTCGATTCTCCACGGAAAGCCGCTGGAGGTTCCTGCTGCCGACGCGGTGCATGTGCAGCGGATCATGGAACTGGCATACCGGAGCGGAGAGACCATGGAGATGTTCTGCGTTTAACGGACAGGCGGCGGACCGTATCCCGTACCGGGATACGGTCCCATTGACAGAATGGGGAGGCGGGAAACAGATGGGCATTCCACTGGTGCGCGGCCGGGATTTTTACCGGTCATTCTGCATTCTGGCGGGAACGCTGATTTTGGAGCAGGCTGTGGTGCTCAGCGTGAATCTGGCGGACAATGTGATGATCGGGAGCTACTCGGAGACGGCTCTGGCCGGCGTGGCGGCTGTCAACCAGATTCAGTTTTTTGTGCAGCAGGTGGCCTATGCCATCAGCAACGGGCTCATTGTGCTGGCCAGCCAGTATTGGGGGCAGAAGCGCACAGGGCCGATCCGGCAGCTGACCTCTGTCGCACTTTCCCTGGAGCTGCTGTTTGCGGCGCTGCTGTTCCTGGTGACATCGCTGTTTCCGGAGCGCTGCGTCGGGCTGTTTCTCCAGGATCCGGAGGCCGTCGGCGAAGGGGTGCGGTACCTCCGGATCCTTCGCTTTACCTACCCGTTTTTTGCAGTAACGACGGTTTTGCTGGGCGCTATGCGGAGCGTGGAGACAGTCCGCCTGGCACTGGGGGTTTCCGTGGTGTCGCTGGCGGTGAACTGTGGGATCAACTTTGTGCTGATCGCCGGGCGATTCGGCGCACCGGAACTGGGCGTCCGGGGAGCGGCCATCGGTACGCTGACGGCGCGGATCCTGGAACTGCTTCTGACGGCGTATTTTGTTTTTTTCCGGGACAGAAAGCTGCAGCTGAAGCTGGGCGGCCTGCTGCGGGACGGCCGCGGCCAGTGGCGCGACTATGGCAGAACGGCTGCGCCGATCATTCTGCAGGGGGCGCTCTGGGGCGTTGCCACAGCGATTCAGACAGTCATTCTGGGACGGATGAGCGCCAATGCCGTCTCGGCTTATTCCATCTCCTCCACTGTGTTTCTGCTGTTGAAGGTCACAGCCGTGGGCGCCTGTACGGCGGCCTCCATACTGGTGGGGAAGCAGATCGGGAGCGGAGAACGGGAAAGCCTGCGGCAGACGGTGGTCACGCTGCAGCTGCTGTTTCTCGGTGTGGGGCTGCTGCTGGGAGGGCTGCTGTTTGCAGTGCGGCTGCCGCTGCTTTCCCTGTATCAGATTTCCGCCGAAACATACCGGCTCGCCAACACATTCCTTCTGATTCAGTGTGTGGTGATCTGCGGCATGTCGTATCAAATGCCCACCAATCTTGGGATTATCCGCGGCGGCGGGGACACCCGGTACGGCATGGTGCTGGATCTCGTTTCCATCTGGGGCATTGTCGTGCCGCTTTCCTGCCTGGGGGCGTTTGTATGGGACTGGCCTCCGGCTGCAGTGGTGATTTGCCTGAACAGCGACCAGCTGTTCAAGTGTGTTCCTGCGGTGATCCGGGCCAATCGTTACCGGTGGGTCAGGCAGCTTACCCGGGAACCGGGAAACCGTCCGGATTCCCCGTGACACACCGGATCCGGAAAAAGAAAACGGTCGAATTCCTGCCAAAGCCGGCGCAATTTCTCTTGCGCAACCGCCGCCCTCTGTGGTACGATAATGGCAGTGTTGTATAGAGGAGGAACTGCAATGAAGCAGGATATGATTGTGATTCTGGATCTGGGCAGCGAAGAAAATCCCAGGCTGGCCAGAGAAATCCGTGCGCTGGGCGAATACAGTGAGATCCATCCGCATGATCTGACGCTGGCGGAGCTGAAGGCGCTTCCCAACGTCAAGGGCGTGATCCTCAACGGCGGCCCCAACCGCGTGGTCGACGGTGTGGAGATTGACGCGCCGGCGGAGATTTACAGCTGCGGCCTGCCCGTGTATGCGGCGGATCACAGGGGGCAGCCGGCCTGGCCCTCTGATGAGATGGCGCGCAGAGCGGCGCTTTCGGAGTTTGTATTCGGCACTTGCGGTGCGGAAGCGAACTGGAACATGCCGAACTTTATCGCCGATCAGGTGGAGCTGATCCGCCGGCAGGTGGGGGATCAGAAGGTCCTGCTGGCGCTGTCGGGCGGTGTGGACTCTTCTGTTGTTGCGGCGCTGCTGATCAAGGCCATTGGAAAACAGCTGACCTGCGTGCATGTCAACCACGGTCTGCTGCGCAAGGGCGAGCCGGAACAGGTGGTGCGCGTATTCCGCGACGAGATGGACGCCAACCTGGTTTATGTGGATGCAGTGGACCGTTTCCTGGACAAGCTGGCCGGCGTTTCCGAGCCGGAGCGGAAACGCAAGATCATCGGCGCGGAATTTATCCGCGTGTTTGAAGAGGAAGCCCGGAAGCTGGACGGCATCAAATTCCTGGGACAGGGAACCATCTATCCGGATATCATTGAATCCGGTACGAAGACTGTGAAGGCGGTCAAATCCCATCATAACGTGGGCGGCCTGCCCGAGGATCTGGATTTTGCGCTGGTGGAGCCGCTGAAGATGCTGTTCAAGGATGAAGTCCGCGCCTGCGGCAAGGCGCTGGGGCTGCCGGATTCCATGGTTTACCGTCAGCCGTTCCCCGGCCCTGGCCTGGGCGTGCGCTGCCTGGGCGCCATCACCCGTGACCGCCTGGAGGCCGTCCGGGAGTCCGACGCAATCCTACGGGAGGAGTTTGCCAGGAACGGCCTGGAGGGCAAGGTGTGGCAGTACTTTACCGCCATCCCCGACATCAGGTCCGTGGGTGTGCGCGACAACAAGCGCGCCGACGAGTGGTGCGTCATCATCCGCGCCGTCAACACCGTGGACGCCATGACCGCCACCGTGGAGAATGTGCCCTTCGAGCTGCTCCAGCATATCACCGCCCGCATCACCAGCGAGGTCAAGGGCGTCAACCGCGTCCTCTTCGACCTGACGCCGAAGCCGACAGGCACCATTGAGTGGGAATGACACTTGAGACGGCGCAAGCCCGCATGAATACAGGCTTTTTTGCCCGTCCAAAAGGCTCTTGATACTGGATTGATACAATTCGTATCTGCCTGGTACTCTCAAGAGAATAATTCCAAAAGGACAAGCCCCCCTGCTGAACTTGCCGTTCAGCAGGGGGGCTTTTTTGTTTTCTGATTCACTTTCTGCTGCGGAATCACGTGGGGGCAAAGGACTCTGTGGCAAGGAGCCGTCTGTGCGAAACTGCAGGAAAGAGCAGGGGCCGAAATAATTTGCCGTACCGGAGGCCGGGACGTTGAAGAGGGAAATATGGCCGGGTACATGGGCGCAGCACCCGTCAGCCTGACCGGCTGATGGCGGTGAAGACAGAGAACAGGAAACTGCGGCAGATCTCCGCCGGCTATGCACGGGTCAAGTGGGTCTTTGGCCCGGAACAAGTGGAGGTGGCGGTACAAGCGGACAAACAGCGGGAACAGGCGGAGAAAGGCCGAAAGCGGCCCCGGCGCTCTGTTGATCGGGGGGAGCGGTAAAAGTAAAGGATTTGTTTTTATACTTGATTATTCCATGCGTTTATGATACGCTAATATAAACATTAGAGGTGAGGTGGAAAGATGATTAACTTTTCTTGCAAATAAATTGGAATATACAGTGATACTGTGTTTTACAGTAGCATTGTACCCATTGCAAGAAAGTTAAAAGTCTATTCACTCGATATATCGTAGGCGTATCACTCTTGATAGGGGTGGTACTATTATGCTGTGACGAGCTGCAAGAATTGACTTTCTTGCAGCTCTTATTTTATGTTCTTGATCCCTGGAATAAAGGAGGAATGCGATATGTCGATGATCCGAGTCGAGAACCTTACCTTTG
>JAHZEF010000154.1:4255-5279 GCA_019422005.1 Clostridiales bacterium | reverse complement strand
TTCCGTATGCTGCGACAACGAGCGGGCCGGTGAAATGATTGTGGAGTTTCTGGCAGGAAAGGGCCATCATTCCGTTGCCTGCCTGATGGGCGACGCTTCGGCGTCCACAACGCGGGACCGCCTGCAGGGCATGGTGCGCAGGGCGGAAGCGCTGCAGATGTCCGTCGCAGGCGTCCGATATGGCGACTATACCTATGAGAGCGGCTTTGAGATGGCCTGCAGCCTGCTGGAAGACGGTGCCGCGCTTCCGGGCGCGATTTTCTGCTCCGGCGATATCATTGCGTTCGGCGCAATGGATGCGCTCCGGCAGAAATTCGGCCTGCGGATTCCGGAGGATGTGTCGGTCATCGGCTTTGACGATACGACCGAGGCGGCGTGGAAGGCTTACGATCTGACGACGGTGCGGCAGCCGTATGAGGATTTGGTGGAAACAACCTGCCGCCTGCTGATGCGCCGGATGGAAGATCCCCGGGCGAGCATTGTCCGGGCGCTGCACCCATGCGTTCTGGTGGAGCGCTCCTCGGTAGGGGAACGGAACGGGTGACGGAAAAGAATCAGAGACCCCGCTGGCAAGGCGGGTTCTCTTTCCGGTCGGAATGAATACGTATGCACAGGCAGTACTGTGTGCGAGGCAAGGGATCCCGCCGGTCCGGCGGGTGTTCTTTCCCGGAAAAATGAATACGTATTCCCTTCGAAAAACGAAGGTTGTATTGAGAATTTCGCAGGAAATTCACCCCATAGATTTCGCGGGATACCGCGATTTCGATACAACAAACATGGAAGGAGTCATTAAACATGAAGAAAGTTCTTGCACTGATCCTTGCGCTGATCCTGGTATGCTCACTGGTTTCCTGCGGCTCAAAGGACGACCCGGAGCCCACGGACACGCCCGACGCCAGCCAGACCGGAGAAACCGGCGGGACGGATGATGAGGATTCCCAGGAGCCGGACGCGGAAGAACCGGCCGAGTAGATGAATAGTACGGTCTCCATCGCGTCCTTCGACAATACCTTCGCCTCCTTTG
>JAHZEF010000154.1:0-4245 GCA_019422005.1 Clostridiales bacterium | reverse complement strand
GAGCACCCGGAACTGAACATTACCTATCTGGATGCGGCCAATGACGCTGCCACCCAGATTACCCAGGTGGAGCAGGCGGTGATCAACGGCGCGCAGGCGGTCATCTGCCTGGCGGTGGACGCAACCCAGGTGCAGCCGATTATCACGGCCTGTCAGGACGCCGGCGTGCCTCTGATTGCATTCAACCGGGCGTTTGAAGGCTGCGACACCTTTGTCGGCGCCAATAACGCCGACGCCGGCCGCCTGGTGGCCGAACGCTGCGGCGAACTGCTGGGCGGAACCGGCAGCATCGCCCTGGTGCAGGGGATTATGGGGCAGGCCAATACGTATGAGAGGACCGACGCGATCGTCGCCACACTGGAGGAGCAGTACCCCGGGATTGAGATCGTTCTGGACGGCGCCGCCGACTGGAAGCGCGACAAGGGCCTGGAGCTGGTGGAGACCTGGCTGCAGTCCGGTACGGAGTTCGACGCTGTGATTGCGCTGAACGACGATTCCGCACTGGGCGCCCAGCAGGCGCTGGCCGCCGCCGGCAAGGCGGAGGAAATTCCGGTCCTGAGCATCAACGGCGACCCCTCCGGCATCAACGGCGTCAAGGACGGCCTGCTGGACTGCACGGCTTTCCAGGCCCCGTTCACCCAGGCCGACACGGCGCTGGAAATTGCCATGGAGTACATTCAGGGCGGCACGCCCACAGAGGAGTTCAAGGTCGATTATGAACTGATCACGGCGGAGAATGTGGACGATTACATGCAGTTTACCTCCATTGAGTAAGCTGTTCCGTCTTCCGCCTGTCCGGCGGGGCATCTGCCCCGCCGGAGAACCAATACTGTGACGGCAGCCATATGCAACGGAGGAACGGCGAATGAGCAACGAGTACATTCTGGAAATGAAGCATATTACCAAGACGTTTTCCGGCGTTACGGTGCTGCACGACGTCAATCTGCAGGTACACCGCGGAATTGTCATGGGCCTGATGGGAGAAAACGGCGCGGGGAAATCGACGCTGATGAAGATCCTGCAGGGGATCTATACGCCGACCAAAGGCGAAGTGATTTTTGACGGGAAGCAGCTCAAGGCCAGCAACATCAATCAGGCGCTCCTGGCGGGGATTTCCATGATTCATCAGGAGATGAGCCCCATCCCGGATATGACGGTGGCGGAGAATATCTATATCGGCCGGGAGCCGAAAACGGCGCTGGGCTTTGTGGACGAGAAAAAGCTCCGGAGCATGACGCAGGAACTGCTGGATGACCTGGAACTTTCCTTCAGCGCCGACACCAAAATGCATGACCTGACCATTGCGAATATGCAGATGGTGGAGATTGCAAAGGCGATTTCCTTTCATTCAAAGCTGATCATAATGGACGAACCCACCTCGGCCATCACGGAGCGTGAGGTCGCCAACCTGTTCCGGATCATCCGGAGGCTGCGGGAGGCGGGGACGACAATTATATACATAAGCCACAAGATGGATGAGATTCTGGAGATTACGGATGAGATCACGGTGCTCCGGGACGGATACCTGACCGGCCATGACCTCTCCAGCAACCTGACGCAGGACGAACTGATCAGGATGATGGTGGGGCGGAGCCTGGAGAATATGTTCCCCAAGGTCACGGTGCCCATCGGCGATGTGCTGCTGCGGGTGGAGAACCTTACCCTGAAGAAATATTACCACGATATCAGCTTCGAGGTGCGCCGCGGGGAGATCGTGGGGTTTGCCGGCCTGGTGGGGGCCGGGCGCAGCGAGGTGCTGGAGTCGGTGTACGGCCTGCGCCACGCCGAGAGCGGAAAGATCTTCAAGGACGGCAGGGAAGTGACCATCCGGCACACGCGCGACGCCATCGCCGCCGGCATCGGCCTGCTGACAGAGGACCGCAAGGCCTCAGGCTGCTTCCTGCCGCTGGGGGTTCTGGACAATATGGTGATGCCGACGCTGGGACGGTATAAGCGGTACGGGTTTGTCCGGGAGAGGCGCCTGCGGGACGAAGCGCAGAAGAAGCGGGAGGAACTGGAGATCAAAACCACCTCCCTGGCCCAGAAAATCCAGTACCTGTCCGGCGGAAACCAGCAGAAGGTTCTGGTCGCCAGATGGCTGATCAACAATCCGGACGTGCTGATCGTCGATGAACCCACCCGGGGTATTGATGTGAACGCCAAGGCGGAGATCCATACGAAGCTCTGCGAACTGGCCGGCGAGGGCAAGGCGATTATTATGGTGTCGTCGGAGATGCCGGAGCTGATCGGAATGTGCGACCGGATCTACGTGATGCACGAGGGGGAGCTGACCGGCGAGCTGCGGCGCGGCGAGTTCAGCCAGGAGGATATCGCCCTGATGGCGTCTCTGAGCAAGGCACAGTTTGACGCGCAGGCGCGCAGATCGTAGGAGGCTATAGAACGATGGAGAAAACGAAGCAAAGCCAGCTGGGCAAGCGGGTAAAGACCTTTTTCAACGATTACAGCATCATCATCATTTTTGCGGCCATGGTTGTGATTCTGGCCATCATCAAGCCGCAGTTTATCGGGCCGAGCAACATCATCAGCATGGTCCGGCAGGTTTCCCTGATCGGCATCCTGTCCATGGGCATGATGCTGGTGATCATCAACGGCGGCGTCGACCTGTCCGGCGGCGCGCAGGTGGCTCTGGCGTCGGTGGTATGTTCCCTGTTTGCCCAGGAGGGCCAGAACAACCTGGCGCTGGCGATCATCTGTCCCCTGGCGGTGGGGCTGTTCTGCGGCTTTATCAACGGCTTCCTCATCACCATTCCCAAGATCCCGCCCTTTATCGCGACGCTGGGTATGACCAATATTGCCAAGGGCATGGCGCTCCTGTTCTGCAACGGGCAGCCCATTGCGGTGTCCAACGAAACCATCCTGTGGCTGGGCAGCCACCGCATCGGCAGCGGCGATTGGGCAATGCCGGTTCTGATCCTGGTCTTCCTGCTGTGTGCGGTGATCAACCATATCCTGCTGAAAAAGACGCATTTCGGAAAGAAAGTGTACGCTCTGGGCGGCAATGAGCAGGCGGCGCGGGTCTGCGGCGTCAGTGTGGAAAAAACCCGCATCTGCGTGTATTTGCTGATCAGCGCCTATGCGGCGCTGGCGGGCATCCTGATTTCCGGCCGTGTGGGCGCCGGCGCCACCAGCAATGGTGTGGAATACCATCTGGACGCCATCGCGGCCTGCGTCATCGGCGGCGTCAGCATGAAGGGCGGCGTTGGCAACGTATTCGGTGTGGTTATCGGCGTACTGATTATGGGCGCGCTGCAGAACGGCCTGAACATTATGGGAGTCTCCCCCTATTGGCAGCAGATCTGCAAGGGGTTGATCATTATCGTGGCGGTTGTGGCCGACACGCTGAAGAAAGGGTCTGACAGATGAAAGCATTGGTCATGCATGGGCCGGGGCGGTTCGGTGTGGAAGAGGTGCCGAAGCCGGCCTGTGGAGACGATGAAGTGCTGGTGCAGGTGAAGGCAGTGGCGATCTGCGGTTCGGATCCGGTGCTTCTGGCAGGCGGCAGCCTGTCCGACGGCCTGCCGGGCAGCCTGCCGCACATCGCCGGCCATGAAGGCGCCGGCGTGATTGTGGAGTGCGGCGGAAAGGTACGCGGCTTTGCAGTGGGGGACCGGGTGGCAGTGGAATCCCATCTGGGCTGCGGCTACTGTGAAAACTGCCAGGCAGGGCGCTACAACCTCTGCATGAATTTCGGCGATGTGGCGGCCGGCCACAAGCAGTATGGATTTACCGTCCCCGGCTGTTATGCGGAATACTGCGTCTACCGGCCGGAAGTGCTGCACAGGATTCCCGATAATCTGACGTTTGACCACGGCGCGCTGACCGATACGGTCTGCACCTCCTTCCATGCCATTGAACAGGCCGGCATTGTGGCCGGCGGCTGGACCGTCATTGTGGGCTGCGGCCCGGTGGGGATGGCCATGCTGATGCTGTGCCGCGCCATGGGCAGCCGCACCATTGTGCTGGAGACCGGCGCGCGCCGGGAGAAGGCAAAGGAATTCGGGGCTGATTTTGTATTCGATTTTCTGGACGGCGATGTTCTGGAGCAGATTCAAAGGATTACCGGAGGGAAGGGGGCCGACCGCTGCTTTGACTGTGCCGGCAACCGGGCCTCCATGGAGCTGGCGCTGCACGCCTGCCGCCGCGGCGGTACGGTGGGGCTGGTGGCGATCCCCAAAAGCCCGCTGATGGAGATTGACCTCAAGACCATCGTCTGGGATGAGAAGA
>JAHZEF010000153.1 GCA_019422005.1 Clostridiales bacterium | reverse complement strand
CATGAACCTGATCATGCCGCTGATGTCGCTCTGGATCGGCTACAGCATGCCGGCGGGCATGTCGATTTACTGGATTACCCAGGCGATTGTCGGCGTGGTGCAGGAGTTCTTCCTGACCAAGCACTATCGGAAGGTGTATGACGCAGAGGATGAAGTCCGCCGCCGCGAGGCCGCCGAAGAGGAAGCCCGGGAGGCGGAGCGCGAACGCATCCGCGCCGAGCGCCGCGCCAAGCTGGGGGATGTGGCGGACCCCAACACGTCCAAAAAGAAGCTGGCGGCCAAGGAGAAGGCGGAGCGGGGCCCCTCCATTGAGGGCAAGCTGACGCCGGAGGAGCGCGAGGCGCTGAAGCAAGGCCAGCCGGAGGAGAGAAAGGGCTTCTCCGGAATTGAGGACCGGCCCTACTGCCGCGGCCGTTCCTACAAGCCGGTGCGTTACGGACGCGACACCAGCGGGCCGGGCGGCTATGATCTGTCCGACGAGATCCGGGCACAGGCCGACGCCGATGCAGAGCCCGACCCGTATGACGGAGCCGAGGACTGAGTTCCGAGGCTGCACGACCCCGCAAGATATCAACAGAGCCAAGGAGCTGTCAATATGGAAAAGTTTATTATTACCACCGGAAAGACGCTGGATTTGGCCATTGCCGCTGCGCTGGAGGAGCTCAAGCTGGACCGCACCAGCGTGTCCGTTGAGGTTCTGGAGCAGCCCAAGTCCGGATTCCTGGGGATTGGCGCCCAGCCGGCCAAGGTCAAGGTGACCTATGAAGCGGATGAAGCGGTGCCGGTGCCGGCTGCCGCCCTGTCTTCCGCATCCCGCAGCAAGCCGAAGCCCTATGTTCCCAAGAGCCAGCGCCAGCCGGAGCCCCCCAGGCAGGAAGCGCCCAGGCCGGCGCCGGAACGGAGGGCTGAGCCGGCCCGTGCTGAGCGCCAGGAGCGCCCGGCGGCCCGTCCCGCGCCGGAGCTGAAGGAGTACCCGGCGGCTGCGCCCGGCTCCACGGAGGAACGCATTGAAGTCTTTATGAAGGGGCTGCTGGAGCATATGGGGTCCGACGCCGTGCCCCACGCCGTCAAAACGGCGGAAGACGTCTATTCAGTGGAGCTGGTCGGCGCCAGCCTGGGGATGCTGATCGGCCACCGGGGCGATACGCTGGACGCCATTCAGCATCTGACCAATTATGTGATCAACCGCGACGCCGGAAAGCGCGCCCGGATCAACGTGGATGCGGAGAACTACCGCCTCAAGCGGGAGGAATCCCTCCAGCGCCTGGCGCAGAAGGTGGCCGGCAAGGTGGTCAAATACCGCCGGAATATTACGCTGGAGCCTATGAATGCCTATGAGCGCCATGTGATCCATGCGGCGCTGCAGGACACGCCGGATGTAACGACTTACTCCACCGGTACGGAGCCGAACCGCCGGATTGTGGTGGCGTACAGCCGCTATAAGAGCGTGGAAAAATAATCGGATTTCAAGCCCCCGGCAGACGCCGCGTCTGCCGGGGGCATTTTATATGCTGCTGCTAAATTCATAATATAAATATTATGAATTTATTATAAATTATATATTATACAATATGATATTTTTGCGGTATGATGCATGACGGACCCCGCAGGGGCGGAAAGGAGCGGCTGTCATGCCAGATACAGAAACCTGCGCAGCGTTTCATGCGCAGAACCAATGGGTACGCGCGGGAGGCGTCGTACTGTTTGGCGCGGATTTTTTTGCGGCTCTGCCGGTTGCAGAGCTGAACAGTTATTTTCAGGTGGAATCGGCGGTCTATAACCGCAGCGTACCGGGGCTCTCGGTGTTTGAAGCGGAGCAGCTTCTGGACGTCTGCGTCCTGGAGCTGCACCCGTCCAAGGTCTTCGTGAACCTGGGCGAACGGGACGTCACGGCGGCGTCTCTGGAGACGGTGGAAGCGGCGGCGGCGCAGCTGGAATGGCTGCTGTATCAGATTCACAGCCGCGCTCCGGCGTGTGAACTGATCCTGACCTCCGTCCTGCAGGACGGGGCGGCGGCGGAGCTGTACAACGGTGCGCTGCGGGATCTGGCGCGGTCCTGCGGATGCCGCTTTCTGGATTTGACGCCTGCCGCCGGCCGGGCGGACGTGGCCCGGAAAGCGTACAGCCTGCTCAAAACATTTTTCCGCTCGGGCAAGCTGTCCTTCTGCGACGCCATGCGCCTGCAGACCGTTTGAGGAGGGCGCGGATGACACGGAATGCGATTCAGACCTCGGAGCACATCTCTCTGGGGGCGCTGCTGACTGCGGCGGGAGGCTTTTTGGAGGCCTATTCGTTTCTGACCCGCGATGAGGTGCTGGCGAACTGCCAGAGCGGCAATCTGGTGCTGACGGCGCTGTTTGCCGTGCAGGGGGAGTGGTCCCTGGCGCTTCGCTGGTTTGTGCCCGTATGCGCGTTTGTCGCCGGGGTCCTGCTGACGGAATGGTGCCACAGCCGCGGCTTTTCCGGACGGCTTCACTGGAGGCAGGCGGTTGTGCTGTTTGAGGCGCTGGTACTGTTCGGCGTGGGGTGGATTCCCCGCGGCGGGAATATCCCGGCGACAGTTCTGATTGCCTTCGTCTGTGCAATGCAGGCCAACACATTCCGCAGCCTGCACGGTACGGCCTATGCCACGATCATGTGCACCGGAAATCTGCGCAGCGCGGTCCAGCTCGGCTATGCCGGAATGCGCGGAGAGCGGGAATGCGGCGCGCAGGCGGGCCGGTATGCGGTGATCATTGCCTGTTTTGCTGCCGGCGCGGCGTTTGGCACGGTCTGCACGCGTCTGCTGGGGATACGGGCGGTGTGGGCCGCCTGCGGCCTGCTGGGCGCGGCGTTCTGCCTGATGTTTGTCCGGGAACTGCCGGCCCGGGAAAACGCGCATGCCTGAGGCGGCGCCGGAAATGTTTTTGCAGCGCTGCCGCCGGTGTGGTATACTGTCCTCAGAACGGACTGAGGAGGGGCCTGATGGAGTGCATCTATACAAGCGAAGCGCTGGTGGTCTGTGTGAAGCCGGCCGGGATTCTGTCTCAGGACGATGGCCGGGGGACTTCGCTGCCGGCCCGGCTGCGGGCGGAGCTGAGCGGGGAGATTTATCCGGTGCACCGCCTGGACCGAATGGTGGGGGGCCTGATGGTCTGCGCCCGGACGGCCGGGGCCGCCGCGTTTCTCAGCCGGGCGGTTCAGGAAGGCCGGCTGGTTAAGACATACCTTGCGGCGCTGCGGGGCAGCCCGGCGCAGCCGGAGGGACGGCTGACGGATTTGCTGTACCATGATCCGCGCCGCAACAAGACCTACGTGGTTAACCGGATGCGCAGAGGCGTCCGGGAAGCGGCGCTGGAGTATGAGACGCTGGAGACGCAGCCGGAGGCGACGCTGGTGCGCGTCCGGCTGCTGACGGGGCGGACCCATCAGATCCGGGCGCAGTTTGCCGCCCGGGGCACGCCGCTCTGGGGGGACGGCCCCTATGGCGGAGGCGGCGGGGGAATCGGATTGTGGTCGGCGTCGCTGGCGTTTCCGGATCCGGCCGGCGGCGCCCTGCTGTCATTCACCCGCTGGCCGCCGGCCGAGGGGATCTGGCGCCGGTTTCAGACGCTGACGGGTTCCGTACCGCCGGAAACGCCGGGGCGGGCAGAGTGAGCGCGCGGCACTGCAAAAGCAGAGGGCGCTGCGGAATCCTTTCATTCCGCAGCGCCCTCCGCTGTCCGGATATGGGCCGGGGGTTCCGGTGCTGCCGGGCGGTTCCCCGGGACGGCGGGCTGCCCGGCGGCAGGGGAAGCCCTATTTTTCCGGATTGAACTTCAGCAGCATGTATGGCTCGATTTCCAGCACGGCGGCGATATTGAACAGCAGCTCCAGGGAAATGCCGCGGTTCATATTGGGCGCTTCCACCGCACCCATGTGCTGGCGGCTGATGCCGACCAATTCCGCCAACCGGTCCTGGGACAGCCCGCGGCGCTTGCGGTAATACGCAATGGCGTATCCCAGTTCCGTAAAGCGCTCTGTGTTGTCAAACGATACGGCGCGGGTTTCTGCCATCCCACCACCCCCTTTTCTTTATTGTAATGGAATTTCCTGCAACGGGAAATCATGTAAAAGACGTAGAAAATCGTGTATAACACGTCATTTTAAACCTTTGACGCGAGTACAAATTTGTTGATGCCCCTGAAGTGTGCGGAGGGGACGCCGCAGCCTGCGGCGTCCTGCTCACAAAACCCCCGGCTCTCGGAGCCGGGGGTTTGCCTTGGCGGGGGCTGGCGGGCCGTGCGGGATGCGCATATTGTGATCCCGTACCTGCCTGCCGGGCTGGCCATGCGGCAGCCTGCCGCTTCTGCTTTGCAGCAGCGCGGCTTCAGCAGAGCTTTGCGCCGGCCGGAATGGCGTCGTCCACCATGATCAGGTGGAGCTTCTCCTCGCCCTTCTCGGTGTGCACGGCGGAAATCAGCATACCCTGGCTGGCCTGGCCCATCATCTTGCGCTCAGGCAGGTTGACGATGGCGATGAGGGTCTTGCCCACCAGTTCCTCGGGCTTGTAGTACATGGCGATGCCGGACAGGATCTGGCGATCCACGCCGGTGCCGTCGTCCAGGGTGAACCTGAGCAGCTTGCTGGACTTCTTCACCGGCTCGCAGGCCTTGACCTTCACGGCGCGGAAGTCGGACTTGCAGAAGGTATCAAAGTCCACCTTCTCCTCCAGCTGGGGCTCCAGCTCGATGTCGGGCAGGACGGCCTTCCTGGCGGCTGCGGCGGCCTCATCCAGCTCGGCCAGGGCCTTTTCCATGTCCACACGGGGGAACAGGTTGGCGCCGTCGGTCACCGTGGCCGCGGCGGGCAGGACGCCGAAGGTGTTCAGGCTGTCCCAGGAGCATTCCGCGGCGCCGATGCGCTTCATGATTTCAGCGGCGGTGTCGGGCATGAAGGGCGTCAGCAGGGCGCCGCAGATGCGCACCGTCTCCAGCAGGTTATACATGACCCGGGCCAGACGGGGCTTTTTGCTCTCGTCCCTGGCCAGAATCCACGGGGTGTTCTCATCAATATACTTGTTGGCCCGGGAGATCACCTGGAACACGGCGGCCAGGGCATTCTGGAAGGCGAACTTCTCCATCTGGGCCTCATAGGCGTCCCGGAGGGAACCGGCCATCTCCAGCAGCGGCGCGTCCAGAGCCTCGTCGGCCTCCTGTTCGGCGGGCAGTGTGCCGCCGAAGTACTTCTGCACCATGGCGACGGTGCGGGAAACCAGATTGCCCAGATCGTTGGCAAGGTCCGTGTTGATGGTCTGGATCAGCAGCTCGTTGGAGAAGTTGCCGTCGGAGCCGAAG
>JAHZEF010000152.1:459-5366 GCA_019422005.1 Clostridiales bacterium | reverse complement strand
GCCATTGCGCCCAGTGCGTCCACACCGTAGCGTTTTGCCGAAATGACAATGTTTTTACGCCATAAAAATTCTTTCAAACTCTCTCCCGCTTTCTTGCATGTCTGCCGTTCTTGCTGACAAGACAGATGTCACGACCATTATAACCGCCAGATCCCTTCTGTCAAGAACAAATTGAAAATTTGGACAAATCCTGAATTTGCATTGACAAGTCAGATGACAATTGTATATGATAACCATAAAAAGGATGCGCTGGAGGAATCACAAACATGAACGGACTGGAGCGGCGCAGAAAAATCGCGTCGATTTTGAACAGCAAAACCCCCATTACCGGGACAGAATTGGCACGGCGCCTTGGCGTCAGCAGGCAGATCATCGTGCAGGATGTGGCGCTGATGCGGGCTGAGGATAAAAACATCCTCTCCACCAATAAAGGCTATCTGCGATACGATTCCGACAGCCTGGCCGGAAGTTTCCGGCGGGTGTTTTATGTACAGCATACTACGGAGCAGGTTCTGGAGGAGCTGACAACCATCGTGGAGCTGGGAGGGCGCGTTCTGGACGTCAGCGTGGAACACGAAATTTACGGGCAGATCCGTGCAGATTTGTTGATCCATACCGTACAGGACGCAGTAGATTTCTGCAGCAGGCTCCAAACGGTCAGCGGCGCGCCTCTGAAGGCGCTGACCAACGACCGCCATTACCATACCGTGGTCGCTGCCTCTGAACGGCTGCTGGACATCATCGAATCGGAACTGGATCGAAAGGGATTCCTGATCCGCTCCTGAGGTTCCGCCATCCGGAAACAACGGGAGCCCCGGGACCGCATCAATCTGCGGCCCCGGGGCTTTATGAAAGCATATTCAGGAATTCCTGCTCGCTGAGAACGGGAATTCCAAGCTCTGCTGCCCTGCGCAGCTTGGAACCCGCCTGTTCACCCGCGACCACATAGGAGGTCTTTTTCGAAACGGAACCGGAAACTCTCCCGCCGAAGGATTCGATTTTTTCTGTTGCCTTTTCACGGGTGAAGATTTCCAGCGTACCGGTCAGAACAAACGTCATGCCTTCAAACCGGCGGTCGGCCACCACGGTTCGGCTCTCAAAGTTCACGCCTGCGTTTCGAAGCCGCTCAATCAAATGCCGGGACTGGGGATTGGAAAACCAGCCCGCCAGGCTCTCAGCCGTGATTGCGCCGATATCCCGAACCGCAGTCAGCTCTTCCACTCCGGCGGCCATCAGACGGTCCAGATTCCCAAAGGTGGCGGCCAGCACCTTGCCGGCTTTCGCCCCCACCTGCCGGATCCCAAATGCAAAGAGCAGACGGCTCAGATCGTTTTCCTTGCTTTTCTCTATGGCGCGCAGCAGGTTGTCCGTGGACTGTTTCCCCATCCGGTCCATAGCCTCCACCTGCTCAGGATCCAGATAGTAAAGGTCAGCGGGCGAATGAACCATACCGCGGTCAATCAACTGCTGTACGATGGCGCTTCCCAGTCCGTCGATGTCCATCGCATCCCGGGATACAAAGTGTGTGATATTTCTTGCCAGCTGGGCCGGGCACTCGGCGCCGGTGCAGCGCACCGCCGCCCCGTCCTCGTCACGTTCCACCGGGCTTCCGCAGACCGGGCACTGCTCCGGCAGCAGATACGGCCTTGCCCCTTCCGGACGCTTTGAAGGAATGCTTTCCAGGATTTCCGGGATGATTTCCCCCGCTTTCCGAATCCGGACGGTGTCGCCGATCCGGATATCCTTCTCTGTAATAAAGTCCTGATTATGCAGCGTGGCGCTGGTAACTGTGGTTCCCGCCAGCCGAACCGGGCGCACGACGGCCCGCGGCGTCAAAACGCCGGTACGCCCTACCTGCACCACGATATCCTCCACTACTGTTTCACGGATTTCCGGCGGATACTTGTACGCAGCGGCCCAGCGCGGAAATTTTGCGGTGCTTCCCAGGGCGGCTCGCTCCGAAAGGGAGTTGACCTTCACCACAGCGCCGTCAATGTCATAATTCAGGCCATAGCGCCTCTCATCAATGGCTTCCACACTTTTTTTCACAAGCTCTATGGAGCTGCAGAGCGTATACGGAATCACCTTGAATTTCTGCGCGCTCAGATATTCCAGCGTTTCCGCATGCGTTTCAAAATGCCGGCCCTCAATCAACTGAAGATTGAAAATCAGAATATCCAGGCGGCGCGCCGCCGCAACCCGGGGATCCAGCTGACGCAGGGAACCTGCAGCAGCATTGCGCGGATTGGCGAAGGGGTTTTCTCCAGCTTGTTCCCGCTGTTCGTTGAGAGATTCAAACACGCTGCGCGGCATAAAAACTTCGCCGCGCACAATCAGCCGGCCGGGCGCGTCCTCGAGTGTCAGCGGGATGGAGCGGATTGTTTTCAAATTTTCCGTGACGTCCTCACCCACAGTGCCGTCGCCGCGGGTTGCGCCGCGGACAAACCGGCCGTCGGCATATTCCAGTGCAACCGAGAGGCCGTCTACTTTTGGCTCCACTGTGTATTCCACCGCCTGCACGTTCTCGCGAACCCGCCCGTCAAATTCCTCCAACTCTTCCATGGAAAAGACGTCCTGCAGGCTTTCCAACGGCACTTCGTGCCGGACTTTTTCAAACTGCGGCAGCGCTTCTCCGCCGACGCGCCGCGTCGGCGACAGGGGCGAAGCCAATTCCGGGTGCTCCTTCTCCAGTGTCTCCAGCCTGCGCAGCATCCGGTCATATTCATAGTCAGGGATCTGGGGCGCATCCAATACATAGTACAGATGATTATGCCGCTCCAGCTCCCGCGTCAGGTACGCAATTTCTTCTTTTGGTTCCATAGTCCACCTCTGCCTCTTCTGTTCACTCCTGCTGTGTTTTCAAGCCGGAAGAGTCCACTGCCAAATAACTGTTCGGTACGGTGCCGACAATGACGGTTTCCGCCACTACAACCTGAGAGGATGTTTCAATCAGATCTGTGCCCGCCGGCGTCACAATGGTAATCTGAATCGTAATCGTCATAATAATCTGGTGAAGCGTCTGGTTGATTCCGGCCTGGGAAAACTGATTCTCAAAACCGGCCTCAGACGAACGGACCGACAAAACCCGAACCGGAATATAGGGCCCCCGGCCGGAAAACAGCTCCGGCATCAACAGGTTGCCGATGGGAACGCCGATCTGCTCCACATCCAGCTGCATGATCTCCTGATTTACCTTTTCCAGAATCTGCGTTTTTAACCGGTTGATTTCACTGATATTGGTTTTCAGCGCCGTCACGTTTCCGTCTCCATCCTTTTCCAGCAGAACCATACTGCTGTAATCCACGGCGCCCTTTCGAATCTGCTCATCAATGGCTTCATTGATCAGATTGGCTGTCTTATTGGTTACACGCGTCACTGCCATATCTTCAATCAGGGGAAACAACCGCATCCGCGCCAATAAAAACAGCGCAGCGGCAGCCAGCAGCAAAAGCAGAACCACAGTCCGTCCCCTGATCCGTCTTTTTCGGCGCATAGATACCACCTCACTGATGTGTATGAGAGGCGGCCCGGCTGCATTACAGCTTTGTCATATGTGCACTGGCCGTTTTGGCCATAACGCGCTTCGTCCCGATCTCGTCAAATGCAATTTCAAGCAGCGCGTCGTTGCCCATGGGAAGCACGGAAAGCACCATCCCTTTGCCGAATGCCGTATGGTGAACCATGTCCCCTTTCTGCAGGGAAATGACGGCGGGCGAACAGCGGTCGGCGGAAAAAGCGGAATATTCCTTTCTGGCCTGGCGGGCTGGCCGGTTCTGCACGCCGGATCCGGCGCTGCGCCCTGCCCCGGCTGAAGCCGGCCGGCGCGCCGTCCCGGCCAGACAGCTGGCCGGGATCTCTTCAATAAACCGGGACGGCCGGCTGACGGTCGTACGTCCGTACAGCATACGCTGCCGTGCGTAGGAGATGGCAAGCCGCTGCTTGGCCCGGGTCATGGCCACATAGCACAGCCGCCGCTCCTCCTCCATCTCATCCGGCTCCCCGATGGCCCGGGCGCCGGGAAACAGCCCTTCTTCAAAGCCGACCAAAAATACATTGGGGAACTCCAGCCCCTTGGCGGAATGCATGGTCATCATCACCGCAGCGTCGGCGTCCTGATCATACTGCTCAATGTCTGTATACAGCGCGATCTCTTCCAGAAAGCCGTTCAGCGTCGGCTCCTCCGCGTTTTCCATGTAGCTGACGATACTGGATTTCAGTTCGCGGACGTTTTCCGCACGGGTCCGGCTTTCCACATCGTCCTTTGCTTCCAGCATGGCAAGATAGCCGGTACGGATCATGACTTCCTCGTAAAATTCCGGCAGTGTCAGTGTCTCCAAAAGCGCATCGCAATCCTCAATCAGGCCGGCAAATGCCGACAGCTTTGCCGCAGCCTTTTCCATGGAGGGATATTCTTTCGGATGACTGACCACAGAATACAGCGGGATACCGGCCGATTCCGCCATCCGTGTCGCCATTTCCACCGTTTTGGAGCCGATACCTCTGGGAGGCTGATTGATAATCCGGCGCAGACGCAAATCATCCGTACGGTTATTGATCACCGACAGATAGGCCAGCATATCCTTGACTTCCGCCCGGTCAAAAAAACGCGTGCCGCCGATGATCCGATACGGAATTCCGCTGCGCTTGAAGGCATATTCCAACGCATTGGACTGGGCGTTGGTCCGGTATAAAATCGCATAGTCCCTGAAGTTCCGGCCATGCGACTGAGAAAGGATTGAATTCGCCACAAAACCGGCCTCATCCGATTCGTTATACGCTTCATAGAGCTGAATCTGGTCTCCGGCGTCATTTTGTGTCCAGAGGTTTTTTCCCTTTCTCCCCTGGTTGTTGGCAATGACAGCGTTGGCCGCCGTCAGAATGGATTTTGTGGAGCGATAGTTCTGCTC
>JAHZEF010000152.1:0-449 GCA_019422005.1 Clostridiales bacterium | reverse complement strand
TCAAAGCTCAGAATGTTTTCGATGGTCGCGCCGCGGAAACGGTAGATACTCTGGTCGTCGCCCCCCACCACACAAATATTTTCATACCCGCCGGAAAGCAGCCTGGCCAGCAGGAACTGAAGGTGATTGGTGTCCTGATACTCGTCGATGAGCACATAACGGAATTTTTTCTGGTAATATTCCCGGACGTCGTCGTATTCCTGAAGCAGGCGGACCGTCAGCAGGATGATGTCGTCAAAATCCAGGGCGTTGGCGGTCTTCAGCCGCTTTTGATATTCCAGATATGCCTTGGCCACCCGTTCCATGCGGTAGTCGCCGGCGGCGCGTGCACCGGACTCAAAATCGTCCGGCGTCTGCAGCTGATCCTTTGAGCGGGATATCAGATTCAGACAGAGCCGGGACGGAAGCGTTTTGTCATCCAGCCCCATGTCCCGGATCACATCTTTCAT
>JAHZEF010000151.1 GCA_019422005.1 Clostridiales bacterium | reverse complement strand
CTGATCACCCATACGTTCCCGTTGGAAAAAACGCCGGAAGGCATTACAGCGTTCCTCAATGACCATGATACGGCGGTCAAGGCTGTTATGATCAACCGATAACAAACAGCGGCCGGCGCCGGGAAAGATCCCGGCGCCGGCCTTTTGCCCGGTGCGGAAGAACGGCTGCCGCCGTGCCGGCCGGGCGCCCGGTCAGCCGGGCAGAACCCGAACGGTGCAGACGAGATAAGAGCCGAGGTAGCGCTCATCCAGCCAGCAGTCGAAGGGAATCCGAAATTCTCCGGCCTGCCCCTCCGGCAGCCGGAGGTCAAAATGCAGCCATTGGTCAGCCGGCATGTCGTCTGAACCGACCAGGACACTGCCGGAAGTCAGGCCGGTTGTGACCGCAGTCTGCACAGGCCGGCAGGCTGCTTCCCAGGGCAGCCGGGGCGCGATGCGAATGGTATGGGCCCCATGTCCGGTAATCTGCACGCTCAGGCGGACAGGGGCGCCGGCCGTCGCCGTCTGCTCCATGGGCCAGCAGCGCATCCACTGGCTGTCCGTGCCGAGGCCGGGGTCGTCAGGCAGCAGCTCCGCCAGCAGACTGTCCCGCCGGTCCATGCCGTCCTCCAAAAACTGCAGAAAGGCTTCGTCGTACAAAAACGGTTCCGACTGGTGCTCATTGACCAACTGCTCCACGTCATACTGGCGCAGCAGCTCGATGCAGCGGCGATACCCGCGCCCGAACCCGGTGAGATTGCGGTTGTCGGCACAGTAGTCGTCCAGCCCGGTGGGGGCGAAGCTGTCGCCGCAGAGCAGCACCCTGTCATGCCCGCGCTCGGCCAGCAGACCGGCATGATAGACGCACTGCCCCGGCAGATGCATGGCCGTGAGACGGAATCCCTCCCAATCCCAGGCCTCGCCGTCGGCGCAGACCCGGAATTTGACGCTGCAGTCGGGCAGCGCCGGCAGGAACCAGGCGGAGGGCTGGGTGCAGACCTCCGCCACGGCAGCCGTGGTCAGGAGTTCACAGTCAAAGGCATGCACCAGCGCCCAAACGGCGTTGAGGTGGTCGTCATGGGCATGCGTAATCCAGCAGGCGTCCAGCGCCTGAAGGCGGCCGTCGGCCAGCATGGCCTGCACGGCCTGTACCGCTTCCAGATCGCCGGCGTCAATGAGGATGGCATGCCCGGAGGGGGCGCGCAGCAGATAGGAAGTGGTTTCCCCGATTCGGGAGAGCCAGCCGGGGTGGACGCCCGGCGCTGCACGCTGCGCCGGGGGCGTCAGGCCCAGGGGGGTTTCGAATCCGCGCCGGAACTCTTCAGGGAAGTAGTAACGTACCGCGCTGATCCGGTCATAGGCTTCGGCATACGCCCGCAGCCGGCGCTCCAGCAGGGACAGGCAGCCGGCAGGATCCCGCTCGACAGGGCCGTAGGAGGGGCTCAGGAGATCCGGCCTCAACGAAAGAAGCCGCTGAATACCGTCCAGCCAGGACGGCAGGCCGCCCAAATAACCGTGATATCCCATCATATGGGGCAGCGCCTTCTGGAAGCTGTAGAGATCGTGGATCCGGCCGCCGGCCATGGCCAGCGCGCCGCAGAAGGCGATGCGGATCCGGCCGTCCTCCACCAGATAGGCGCAGTCGCCGTCGGACAGCGCGCCCACCGTGACCGGCGTAATGGTCAGGCCGCGCCAGACGATGGGAGCGCCGTCTGTGACGCTGCCTGCGGCGGGGATGGACGACAAAGGAGAAAACCGGTCTGGAATGCAGTCATACCGGTGATACTTTCCGTGACTGGTACTCCAGACCCGCCCGGCCCGTGCCAGGAGCGAGGCTTCGGCCGGCGTTGCGGCCACCGGCGGGAGGGCGCGGTCCCACTGCAGCAGTCCGCCGCTGTGTGCGCGGCGGTGCTGGGTCAGAAGCACCTGATCCACCGTACGGACGCCGGCGGCGTCCAGCAGGCCGGCCAGAGATTCTCCGGCGGGCAGCTCCGGCAGGTCGATCAGCAGGGCATGCCCATCCCGGACCAGAAGCCCGCCCCAGACGCTGCCGGGGATCCGGAAGATGCCGTCGGAAAGCGTTTGCAATTCCATGGTGATCCCTCACAATAATTCTTGATATCGGTTTGATTGTATCAGTTTTTCCCGGAAAACGCAACAGGGGCCCGCGGTTGCGCCCGCCGGGATTCTGTGATATGATACAGGCACTGCACGTAAGGAGTTTGACGGATGCATTATATTGTTCTGGATATGGAATGGAATCAGGCATGGCCCGGTTCCTCTGCTGCGCGCCAGGCGCTGCCCCTCCATGGGGAGATCATTCAAATGGGCGCCGTGCGCATTCTGGAGGACCGGACGGTGGCGGATGAGTTTCAGATCCTGATCCGGCCGCATTTTTTTAAAAAGCTCAATAAGAAGGTCAGCAGCCTGACCGGAATCAGGGAGGCGCAGCTGAAAACGGCCGGCATACCGTTCGGCGAGGCGGTGGAACGTTTCCGCGCCTGGTGCGGAGAGGACGCGGTATTTCTGACCTGGGGATTTGACGATATTATGATCCTGCGGGAAAACCTGGCGATCCACAACCTGCCCTCCGATTGGGTCCTGCGCTGGTACAATGCGCAGATGATCTTCAATGCGCAGACCGACGGCGCCTCCCAACAGCGCGCGCTGAAGACTGCGCTGGAAATGCTGCGGATTACGCCCAGCCGTCCGGCCCATGATGCGCTGGGCGACGCCTACCATACGGCGCTGATCTGCGCCAGGCTGGATCTTGCCGGAGGCATTGCCGGGTATGACCGGGCGGTGCAGGCGCATGAGAATGGATTTCACGGAGCGGAGCTGCCCGGCTGTATCGGACGGCATGTGTACCACGGGTATGCCGACAAGCGGGAGGCCCTGGCCCGGATGGGCGGGGAAGAAAACGTCTGCCCGCAGTGCGGGCAGCGGATGCGGCCGGGAAAATGGATTTCCCAGCCGGGGCGCCGCTATATGAATCTGTCTGCCTGCCCGGAGCACGGCTCCTATCTGGTGCGGGTCCGCCTGCAGCAGGAGGGCGGCGGACTGCGTGTCAGCAAGCTGCTGTATGCGGGGGATTCCGAAGCTGCCCGGGCCTATGAAAAGGCAGCCGCCGGATCCGGCCGTCGCCGGCCGAACCGCCGCCGGAGGAGGAAAGGCGCGTCTGCCGCCGCACCGGCGGAAAAACCGCCGGCTTCCTGACAATGCAGCGGCCGGAAGGCCGTAATGGTACAATACAGCCCCGCCGGTTTCCGGCGGGGCTGTGTCATTGGCAGAGATGCAGACGCCTTCGGACTGGGCGGAAGGCCGTCTGCCTGCCCGGGCGCGGATTACTTTGCGTAGTAGTTGATCAGGCAGCCGGAGAGAATGATATCACGGTCTTCCCTGGTCAGCCGCTCCAGCTTCAGCGGCAGCTCCTGCTGCCGGTCTCCCTGGGTCAGAATCCCGGTAATGGTCTCTGCGCCGTCCTCCAGGGCCCTGCGGATGCCGGGAATATACAGCTTATCGCCGGGCTGGATGTTGTATTGCGCGATTTCCGTCACAGTAAACGGCACCATACCCCAGTTGATCACATTGGAGCGATACCGTTTGGTGGCGAAGTCCTCGCAGAGATTGGCGCAGCCGCCCAGGACGCGCTGGCAGGAGGCGGCCTGTTCGCGTGCGGAACCGTCGCCGGGGCGGATGGACATCACGGCGCTGCCGAGCCCGGTCGTTCCGGGGTCGTGGCCGTCCATGGCGGCGCGCACTTCCGGAGCCTCCGGGGAACGGCGGCGCAGCTGCTCCATGGCCAGAACCGCCTTGGCGCGGCCGACATACTGCGGATCCTTGCGGCTCAGCGCAAACTCAGAGAGCTTCAGGGGATTGGAGCGGTAGGAGGAGGTCTCGCCGGAGGGGATCAGCTCGTCGGTTGTGGTGACAGGGTCATAGATCGCAGAGGCGATGGTCAGATAGAGGTTGTCCGGCATGGCGATCTGGCTGGGCCAGTCGGCAATGTTGGGGCCGAATACCAGTTCCTCCTCCGGATGGGGATGGCCGACGCCGTGGTAGACGCGGCGGTAGGCGGAATCGTCAAAGTGATATTCCACAAAGGCCTCGTCCGGCCCGACGTCCAGCTCCATGGCCGAGGTGATGGCGCCGCCGCGGAGCGAGGAGGCCGCAATGGAGCGGGCGTCCATCAGAGCGACATAGGACACCTGGCCGTCTCCGGGCTTGGAGCCTTCCCGGTTGGGGAAGTTCCGGGTGGAATGGCGGATGGAGAACGCGCCGTTGGCAGGTACGTCGCCGGCGCCGAAGCAGGGGCCGCAGAAGGCGGAGCGGACGCTGACGCCGGAGGCCATCAGGGAGGCGAGCGCGCCGGTGCGGGCCAGTTCCATCATGACCGGCTGGCTGGCGGGATAGCAGCTGAGCCAGTAGGCGTCGGAGCCGATGGGCGTTCCTCCGAGGATCTGGGCCGCTTTGCGCAGGTTCTGATATGTGCCGCCGGAACATCCTGCGATGACGCCTTGGTCGGCGTAGAACCGGCCGCCGCGGATTTTGCGCAGAAGGCTTTCCGGCCTGGATTTCAGCTCCAGCTTATCCATGGAATCCTCGTCGACCCGGTGCAGGATGTCCTCCAGATTGGCGTTGAACTCCCGGATGGTAAAGGCGTTGGAGGGATGGAAGGGCAGGGCGATCATGGGCTCGACCCGGGAGAGGTCCACCTCGATCAGAGCGTCGTAATATGCGCCGTCGGACGGAGAAAGCGCCCGGAAGTCGCCGCCGCGGCCGTGGGCCTCCAGAGACCGCCGCACCGTTTCGTCGGTTGCCCAGATGGAGGACAGGCAGCTGGTTTCGGTGGTCATCACGTCGATGCCGCTGCGGTAATCCATGGCCAGGCTGGCGACGCCGGGCCCGAAGAATTCCATTACGCCGTTCTTGACAATGCCCTGGGAGAAGGTGGCGCCGATCAGGGCGATGGCCACGTCCTGCGGGCCGACGCCGGGCCGGGGCGCGCCCGTGAGATAGACGGCGATCACCCGCGGATAGGCAATGTCGTAGGTTTTCTGCAGCAGCTGCTTGACCAGCTCCGGGCCGCCCTCGCCGATGGCCATGGTGCCGTAGGCGCCGTAGCGGGTGTGGGAGTCGGAGCCGATGATCAGCCTGCCGCCGCCGGCGTACATCTCGCGCATATAGCTGTGAATGACCGCCTGGTGGGCCGGGACGAATTCGCCGCCGTATTTTTTGGCGGCCGACAATCCGAACACATGGTCGTCTTCATTGATGGTGCCGCCCACGGCGCAGAGGCTGTTGTGGCAGTTGGTCAGCACATAGGGCAGGGGGAATTCCGTCAGGCCGGAGGCCCGGGCCGTTTGGATGATCCCCACATAAGTAATGTCATGG
>JAHZEF010000150.1 GCA_019422005.1 Clostridiales bacterium | reverse complement strand
CCTGGCGCGGATCCCGGCCCTCGTACAGGATGGCGTACGCCTCGCGGGTGATGGGCATCTCCACCTTCATCTTTTCCGCCAGCTCATAGGCAGACCGGGCGGCATAATATCCCTCAACCACAGCGCCGACCTCTTTCATCGCCGTCTGCGGATCTTTTCCCTGGCCGATCAGAATCCCCGCACGCCGGTTCCGTGAATGCATGGAAGTGCAGGTCACGATCAGGTCCCCGATCCCGGCCAGCCCGGCAAACGTCTCATTCCGGCTCCCCATGGCCATTCCCAGGCGCGCAATTTCCGTCAGGCCGCGCGTCATCAGCAGCGCCTTGGTGTTGTCGCCAAATCCCATGCCGTCACAGATTCCTGCGCAAAGGGCTATCACATTTTTCAGCGCCGCCCCCAGTTCCACGCCTACCACATCCGTGCTGGAATACACGCGGAAATGGTCGTTCATGAAAATATCCTGCACCATCTCCGCAATACCGATCTCCCGGCAGGCCGCCACACAGCCGGTGGGAATGTCCCTTGCCACCTCTTCGGCATGGGACGGGCCGCAGAGCACCGCAACCGTCCGGCCGGTCACCTCGCCGATGATCTGGCTCAGCCGCTCAGAGGTACCGGCCTCGATCCCTTTCGCAACAGACACCAGGACCGCATTGGGATCCAGGTATGGCCGCACCAGCTCCGCGGTGGAACGGGCTGCAAACGACGGCGAAGCCATCACCACCACCGGCTTGCCGGATACGCAGGCCGGATCGCTGGTAAACGTCATCTGCGGAAGCCGCACGCCCTGCAGAAGCGGATTCTCCCTGGTTTGTTCCAGATGCTCCGCCTCTTCCTTCAGGAAAGACCATAGCGTTACCGCATGGCCGTTTTCCACAAGCAATCTGGCCAGGGCCGTTCCCCAGCCTCCGCTGCCAACCACTGCAATTTGCATTCCTGTCGTTCCTCCCTATTCATTTATGCGTCCGATGGAAAGAGAACCGGTTCTCCGTCCCGTGCAGCAGGCGTCTGATATTCTCCCGGTGCATGAACAGCGCAGCCAGTGCCAATGCCAGCGCGATCAGAATCACCGGCAGATTATCCGGGAACCGCCACGCGAAGGCCGGCGCGTACAGCAGAGCGCACAGGCAGGAGCCCAGAGAAACATAGCGCGTCAGCGCCAGTACCAGAATAAAGACTGCCAGAATCGCCAGCAGCACCCGCCAGTCCATGACGCCGGCCAGAGCTGCGCAGCAGAGAATCCCCTTCCCGCCGCGAAACTGAAAAAAGACCGGGAACATATGGCCGACAACCGTAAACGCGCCGCCCAGCATTCTGCCCAGTTCGCCGCAGCCGAACAGCCCCAGCAGCCATCCGCCCAGGAGAGCGGCCGCCACCGTCTTCAGCACATCAATGGCGAGGACAAAGAGCGTGACCGCACCGCCGTAGCTGCGGAAAAAATTGGTCAGGCCCGCATTGCCGCTGCCGTGCTCGCGGACGTCTTCCTTCAGGAACCATTTCGAAATCAGAATTGCGCCGTTCAGCGTACCCAGCAGATAGCCGGCAACGGCAATCAGCAGTATTGCGCCCCAAAACAAGCTTTATGCCTCCTTATCGCCTTTCTGCCGGATTGTGATGCGGATCGGCGTGCCCTCCAGGCCAAACACCGCCCGGATCTGGTTCTCCAGATATCTTTGATAGGAAAAGTGGAACAGGCGCGCGTCATTGCAGAACATCACAAAATGCGGCGGTTTGACTCCGGCCTGCGTCATATAATAAATTTTCAGCCGCCGACCTTTGTCGGAAGGCGGCTGCACCCGCGCCGTTGCGTCCTCGAGAATGCTGTTGAGCATTCCCGTGGTAATCCGCATGGCGGCCGCGTTGGCCACGGCATTGATCTGGGCGAACAGCCGGTCCACACGCTGGCCCGTCAGGGCGGAAAGGAACACCACGGGCGCATAGGTCATATAGGCGAGATCCCGCCGGATTTCTTCCGTCATCCTGGCCATTGTGTTGGTATCTTTTTCCACAGCATCCCATTTGTTTACCACAATGATGCAGGCTTTCCCCGCCTCATGGGCCAGGCCGGCAATCTTGGTGTCCTGATCCGTCACGCCGTCCTGCGCGTCAATTAAAATCAGGCAGACATCCGAGCGCTCGATGGCGGAAATGGAACGCAGATTGCTGTAGCGCTCCACCGCGTCGTCCACCTTGGATTTGCGGCGCATCCCCGCCGTATCGATCAGGCAGTACGTCCCCCACTCGTTTTCAAAGTAGCTGTCGATGGCATCGCGGGTCGTACCGGCCTCCTGGGAGACGATCACGCGCTCTTCCCCCAAAATGCGGTTCAGCAGGCTGGACTTCCCCACATTGGGCTTTCCGATGATTGCGACCCTGATCGCATCCTCCCCGTCGTCCCCGCCGTCCTCCGGCGGAAACTGCTCCACACAGGCGTCCAGCAAATCCCCCGTGCCGTGGCCGTGGACAGCGGAAACCTCAATGGGATCCCCCAGGCCCAGCGCGTAAAACTCGTAAACGTCCGGATTGACCGGCCCGACGCTGTCGCACTTATTGACCGTCAGCACCACCGGCTTCCCGGAACGCTGCAGCATCGCGGCCACTTCGCTGTCGGCCGCGGTCAGACCGACCGTCACATCGGTCACCATGATAATCACGTCCGCCGTCTCAATGGCAATTTCAGCCTGCCGGCGCATAAACTGAAGCATTTCGCTGTCCGTTCCCGGCTCGATTCCTCCGGTATCCACCAGGGAAAAGATTCTGCCGTTCCACTCACAGTCGCCATACAGCCGGTCCCGGGTCACGCCGGGCGTGTCCTCCACGATGGCCGTCCGCCTGCCGGTCAGCTTGTTAAACAGCAGGGACTTCCCCACATTGGGGCGGCCCACAATGGCGACAACGGGTTTTGCCATGCAGATCCCTCCTTTTCTCTCATTCTTCCTGCGCCGCTTCCCCGGCGCATGTTTCCGGATAGCCCATCTATTATGGCATGGGAAAGTGAATTGGTCAACCGGAAATCCGCCAGATCCGAAAAATGCCGCGCGCCGGCCTCCCAAAAAGAAAAGAGGCTGATCTTTCGACCGGCCTCTTGCCTTCTCTTTCTGCGGCGAACTTACTTTGCCTCTGCGGCAAACACTTCGCGCCCGTTGTATGTTCCGCAAGCCTTGCATGCTCTGTGGGGCAGACGGGGAGCGCCGCACTTCGGGCAAGCAACCACACCCGGGATCGAGAGCTTCCAGTGGGAGCTGCGTCTCTTATCGCGTCTAGCCTTGGATACTTTACACTTGGGTACAGCCATTTGTGACACCTCCTTGGTCGAACTGCCTGTTACGGCATGGGCTTGTGACGTTTATTTTAACAGCTGCTTTAACACAGCAAAACGTGGATCAGGTTCCGGCCGGCAGCCGCACGGGCCCTCGTTGAGATTCTTCCCGCAAGCGGGACACAGCCCCCGGCAGTCTTCGCTGCAAAGGAGCTTGGTATCCATGGAAAGCACAAACGCTGTGGTCATAATCTCATCCAGGTCTGCATGGTCGCCATCCAGTACAAACATCCACGGGTCGGCCTCCTCTTCGTTGGCCAACTCCCGGACCAAAACGGCCTCCACGGGGAATGCCACATCCCGCTCGAATTCCGCCGCGCAGCGATCGCAGACGCCGTGCAGCGTGGTGGACAGCGTCCCTGTCAGAACCAAAACGCCGGCGGTATTGCGCACCTGCCCGCTGCAGCGGACCGGCTCCGTTACGGGTCTGCATCCGCCAAAGGTCTCGCCGCTTAAATCCAGCGACATCTCAAATGGTACAACGCCGCCGGGGCAGCCTATAATCCTGGACAATCCCAGCAGCATAGCTTTCACCCATTCCGTTAGTCGTGCACGGTTTATTATATGGGACGCGCCGCAGAATGTCAAACACTTTTTTGCGGAAAATGAAAAAACAGACGCGCTTTCCGCAAATTTCCGGAACACCCCCGCGGAAGACGGCCTCCGGTACAGCCGCGGAGCCCCGGAAGGCGGCCCGCCGGAAAAAGCACTTGACTTTCGCCCGGCTTCCGCGCATGATGGTATTATAGTTGCGAAGGGGCCGGATTCCATGGGCCCTCTGGAGGGATTTCATGAAGGAATTGCATGTCGGGCGGAACGATGCCGGCCAGCGGCTGGACCGCTTCGTCGCCAAGGCGGTGCCGCTGCTCCCGGCCAGCCTGCTGCAGAAATATATCCGCCTCAAACGCATCAAGCTGGGCGGACGGGGCGCCGCACGGGACACCCGGCTTCAGGAGGGGGACGTGCTGCAGCTCTATATCAACGATGAATTCTTCGAAACACCCAAAGCCGAAAACGCTTACCTGACTGTCGCCGCGCCAAACCTCAAATTGGTTTATGAGGACGAAAACCTTCTGTTGGTGGACAAGCGGCCCGGTCTGGCGGTGCATCCTCACGACGGGGCCGAGTACGGCAGGACGCTGATCGACCACATCCAGGCCTACCTCTACGCCAAGCGGGAATGGCGTCCCCGGGAGGAAAACAGCTTCACGCCGGCGCTCTGCAACCGTATCGACCGCAACACGGGCGGCATCGTCATCGCTGCAAAAAACGCAGAGACGCTCCGGATCCTCAACCAGAAAATACGGGACCGGGAGCTGGAAAAGCGCTATCTCTGCATTGTCCGCGGTACCCTGCGGCCCGCTGCCGGGACACTGGAGGGGTATCTGTTCAAGGATGCGGTGCAGAACCGCGTTTATATAACCAAATCGCCGCAGCCGGGTTCCAAGACGGCCGTCACACGTTATCGGACGCTGCAGGCCGGCGATGGAATCTCACTGGTGGAATGCGAGCTTGTTACGGGCCGGACGCATCAGATCCGCGCGCAGATGGCCGCCGCGGGCCACCCGCTCTTGGGCGACGGCAAAAACGGCCCCCCGGACCGCCGCTGGCCCCGGACATACCAGGCCCTGTACTCCTACCGGCTGCGCTTCCATTTTTCCACAGACGCCGGCATTCTCACATATCTGGACGGCCGGTGCTTCCAGGTGGACGACGTAGACTTTGTGCGGGAATATTTCCCCGGATACCTGAACGGATAGCGCCCTCTTTCCCCGCCGCCCGCCGCCTGCCGGGCTCCCGCAGCCGCAAGCCGCGGGGGCCGGCAGGGCCGTTTTTCAGGGCGCCGGGGGCAAACTGAAAAAATATCAGAAAAAAGTCGAAAATTTTAATTGACAAGCGCCCCTATATTATATATAGTTCAAATCAACGGCTCGCGGGGATTCCCCGTGGGCTGAAATAACGGAAAGAACGGGGGAGGATAATGTCCAAAGAGCTCATCCGCTTGTCGGATCTTACCATGACCTTTGAGGACGGCGAAACCATTCTCAACGGAATCA
>JAHZEF010000015.1:23062-29628 GCA_019422005.1 Clostridiales bacterium | reverse complement strand
ATGTGCTGAGCTTGTTCCGTGTGGTGCGCAGGCTGAAGGAGAAAGGGGTCGCGATTATTTTTGTCACACATAAGCTGGCAGAAATTATGGATCTGACCGACAGCCTGACCGTGATGCGCGATGGCAAAAATGTGGGATATTACGTCCGTGAGCAGTATGATCAGAACAGAATCGTGGAAGACATGATCGGCAGGAAACTGACGGTGATGTACCCGTGCCGCAATGTGGAGCCCGGGGAGGAAAAACTCCGTGTGGAGCATCTCTCTGTGGAGCACCCGTATATTGCCAACCGCTATTTGGTACAGGATTTTAATTTGAGCGTGCGCGCAGGTGAAGTAGTCGGTCTGGCAGGGCTTGTGGGCGCGGGAAGATCTGAAGCTATGATGGCGGTTTATGGGGAGCTGAAGAAACGCGCCGGCGCCATTTATGTGGACGGTAAGCCGGTATCGATACGCAGCCCGAAAGATGCCATACGCCATGGTATTGGCATGGTGACGGAGGATCGCAAAAGATACGGCCTGTTGTTCACCTGGAGCATCCGCCGCAATATTTCCTTTTCCAATCTGAAGAAAATATCCAGATGCAGTTTTATCTCCAACCGCAGGGAAACAGAGGGAATCACACAGTATTATGACGCCATGCGAATCAAAGCCAACTCTTCCGAGGATTTGGTGGAGAGCCTGTCTGGCGGGAATCAGCAGAAAGTGGTGATTGGACGGACACTGAACGCCTCGCCCAAGGTTATTATTCTTGACGAGCCCACAAAAGGCATTGATGTGGGAGCAAAGTTCGAAATTTACGAACTGATCAACCAATTGGCCAAGGAAGGGGCTGCCATTGTGCTGATTTCTTCCGAACTGCCTGAATTAATGGCTATGAGCGACCGCTTCCTGGTGATGGCTGAAGGCCGTGTTGCCGGCGAACTGGAGAAAGCGGAGGCGACGGAGGCAAGCATTATGCGTCTGGCGACCACCACATTCAAAGAATTTTAACGCGCGAAGAGGGGAACAGCCATGAATAAAAATAATACGCTATCACCCAGGTTCAGGCAGCGCGTACGCAGTGTCTTACTGTCGCCTGAGGTCAGTATCATCGTCCCACTGGTGGTCTTGTGTATCTACACCGGTATTCGGAACCCGGCGTTCTTTGCGCTGAAAAATATACAAATTATCCTGCGGTACTGTGCGTTTGTAGGCGCACTGGCCATCGGCCAGGCATTTGTGCTGATGACCGGAGAAATTGATCTGTCTATCGGCACGAATTCTACGCTGACTTCGGTAATTTTCGCCTATTGTGCCGTGGAGTTTGGCTGGAATCCTCTATTTGCAGTGCTGGCAGGCCTGTTGGCGGGGGCGTTGATTGGTGCACTGAATGGGTTCCTGTCACTGCAGTATGGGTTATCTTCCTGGATTACCACACTGGCAACACAATACGGCTGCATTGGATTTGCGACGGTCATCTCCAGAGGAAAAGCCATCGGTACGTTGGCGTCAGGCTACGCCGATTTTGCGGCAGCCCGGCCGCTGGGCCTGACCTGGATGTTCTGGATTGTGTTTGCCATCTATGTCATCGCGGCCATTATCTGCTACTTTACGGTCGGGGGACGCAAGGTTCTTGCCGTCGGTATCAGCTGCGAAGCGAGCCGGATTGCGGGGATCAACGTCAAAGCGGTCAAATGGTGCTGTATGATTTTTGCCGGTGTGATGGCCGGCGTATGCGGCGTCCTGCAGACGGTCAACTCCCAGGCAGGATCCCCGACGACCGGCGTGGGCAACGAATTCCCGGCCATCATCTGCTGCGCGATCGGCGGAATCAGCGTTAGTGGGGGCAAGGGCGGCATCCTGGGAGTCGCTTTTGGCGTCCTTATGTTCCAGACGCTGAAAAACTGCTTGCAGTCCCTGAAATTGGATAATAACGTACAGTTGGTCGTGACTGGCATAATTCTGCTGTTTGCGGTGTCATTTGATTTAATAAAGCGCAATATGCGGAAGAGAACAGGCAAGTGAGGAGGCAAATGGAATGAGACACGTGCAGAGCGGCAAATCGTTCCGTAAGAAGCTTGGACAGCTGATGACGCGTCCGGAAATGGGCATTCTGCTCCCTCTGATCGTCATTATGCTGGTCACGGGCATCATCAACAGAAATTTTCTGACAGCAAAAAACTTTACCTCCATTCTCAAATCGATCCCGTTTATCGCCATTGTTACGCTGGGTGCAAGCTTTCCGCTCATTACCGGCAATGTCGATATTTCCAACGGCCGGTTTGCCGGTTTGACCGGCATGCTGTTTGGTATGTTCCTGACGGGAGGACTCGGGCTGATCCCCTCAATTCTGCTGTGTTTGGTCGTGGGAGCCATCCTTGGGTTCATCAACGGCTTTTTAGTAGTGCGGTTGCGGATGGCAAGCTTTATTGCGACCATGGGCACCATGTACATCTGCGGCGGTTTGCGTTATCTCGTCAACGACGGTACAGTCAGCGGCCTTCCCGATGAGTTGAAGCTCTTTGCCGAGCAGACGCCGCTGGGTATTTCCTGGTTCTTTTGGTTTGCGGTGGCCTTATTTCTGGCAGCTGCCTTTATCCAGAGAAAAACTGTATTTGGCCGGCAACTTTACGCTGTCGGCAGCAATGCGCAGGTCGCGGAATTGCAGGGCGTGAAGGTTCATCAGATAGGGATTGCGGCCTATATGATTTCCAGTGTACTGGCTGCTGTCGGCGGCTTGCTGGCCGCCATGGATATTGGCTCTGCGGCGCCGTCTACAGGGAATAACTGGGAATTTAAGGCGGTTGCAGGCTGTGTCGTCGGCGGTGTAAGTCTTTCCGGCGGTGCTGGCAGTGCGACGGGTGTAGCGATCGGCGTTTTTACGGTTTACGTCATCAGCAACATCATTAACATGATTTCTCTTTCAAACCATTGGTCTGACGTATTTACAGGCTGTATTCTTGCCGGCGCGGTCATGATTGATCTGGCAAGACAGCGCCGCAAGATTCATGAATGATACGGTATTCAGGCGACGTAATTTTGACTTTGCAGCATTGCGCATATGGTTGCGGAAGAAAGGCCGGTGATTTTCAGTTGAAAATTGAACGAGTACAGTACAAGGATATTGCTGCAATCAGGTGCAGAGGCCGCCGTTTGTCCGCGACATTTTCACAGAAGTCTGGCGCCAAGCTGTTGTCGCTCTACGATTGTATAAACAAGACAGAACTTTTGGATCAGACGCCTGGAGAGAACTACCGGAAGCCTGCATATGACATGTGCTATACTTCTGCGGAATGCAGTGGATTTGATGACATGTTTCCGACCATCGATGAGTGCCGCTATGATGCAGCGCCGTGGAAAGGCGTTGGCCTGCCGGATCATGGGGAGGTATGGGCACTTACGTGGGAGATGGAAATAACGGATAGCACGCTGCATTTCTGGACGTATTCGCCACGCTTTGCATACCGCCTCGATAAGTGGATACGCCAGCACGGCAATGGCTTCCGCATTCATTATAAAGTCCGGAATCTCTGCGAATGGGAATTTAAGTGCATTTATGCTGCCCATTGTATGCTTGCTGCCCGTGAAAACGCGAGGCTGGAGCTGCCGTTTGCTGACGGTTCCGAGTGCCTGACCATATTTTCTGATTTTCAAGAGCTGGGGAAGTATGGTGATCCCGTAACGTGGAGCAAACAGAATGGAGTGGAATTGGACCGCTCTTATCCCCGAGGTATTGCCAAAGGATTCAAGATTTATTTTAAGGATAGGATCCCGCAGGGCTGGTGCCGCTACTGGTATAACGAGCAAACTGCTCTGGAAATTGCATTTGACCCAATGTCTCTCCCGTATTTTGCAGTATGGGCGAATTACGGCGCATTTCAAAAGAAGTATAATGTTGCGATTGAACCTTGTACCGCTCCAATGGATGACCCCTTCACTGCACAAAAATATGGCGCATTGACAGCGCTTCCGGCTTACGGTACGAAGGAATGGCACCTGGATTTTTCGATGGTTGAATACCAAAGATAGCGACAGCTTGACAAGGAGGAAACACATGAATAGCAAAGAACGGGTAAGAATTGCATTTTCACACCATGAGCCAGATAGAGTTCCGGTTTCGGAACTATACATTAATTCTCCTGTTGCGTCGCAGATCCTTGGACGCACCGCATACACAGGATGGAGTGGCCGTATTCGCTGTGAAGTGCAAAGCAATATGCTAATGCAGGGACGAGGGGATGAATTCTACCTTCAGGAAGCCATTGACCTGGTAGAGCTTTATTCCAAGTTGGGCCTGGATACCATTCTCATTGAAAGACCGCCCAAATTGAATCCGATTATCCCTACTGCGCTCGGGGAAACGGCCTGGAAGTATGAAGACAGAGAGTCTGGGCTCTGGCGCGTTGAGACGTATGACCGCAACACAGACTTATTCCATGTGGCTGATTCCAATTTTCATGATGCAGGGCTGGAAGAATTTGAGCGCTATATTGAGCTGCTGGAGGCAGACCCCATCAATTTGGATGAATACAATTGGAGTCAGGCTGAGTACATTACGCAGCATTGCAAAGATAAGTTTATCATGGCTGTTGTTGAGATAGATTTTCCGCCTATGAGTATGGGAGCGCTTGGCGGCACGTTTCTTGAAGCGATGGCTTTTGCTCCGGAATTGTGTGAGCGATATTTAGATTACCGTGTAAAAAAAGGTTTGAAATTTATTGAGAAATATGCAGGGATGGGAGTCGACGCCATTTTTGACGGCGAGGATTTGGCCGGAAATACAGGCCCCATGTTTTCACCGAAAATGTATATGGATCTGTATGCCGCGAGGTTTAGAATATTAAGTCAAAAATGCCATCAGTATAACATGAAATATTTACGTCACACAGATGGAAATATCATGCTGTTTGCTGATGAATTTTTATTGCAGTCCGGATTTGACGGCTATCAATCCATTGATCCCAGCGCCGGCATGGATGCAAAGTACGTGAAAGAGAAATACGGTGACAAAATATTGCTGATGGGGAATGTGGACTGTGGAAAGGTATTACACCTCGGAACGGAAGACGATGTAATAGCAGACACAAAACGTGTGATTCGGGATCTGTCGCCAGGTGGAGGGCACATTTTATCGTCCAGTAATACCATTCACAGCCATGTTCCGCTGAAAAACTTTATGCGTATGCTGGAAACAGCCCAAAAGTATGGTTCGTATCCAATTCAGCTATAAACGATTTCCTGCGGATTACGGCACGCCGCAGCTGCCGTTTGATTTCCGGATGTACCTGATTTGTCTGCACAATATAAAAGCCGTCTTATATGTGAGGAAGGGAAGGATAACAGTTGAATTGGAAACCCAGATTAGACAAGAGCGAATTGCTGAAATATATGGGGTCCGTTTCGCAATTGGGCGGGCTTAAACGTTATACTTTTGCCGAAGGCCGTGCAAAGGGCGTGGAGGCGGTGGATGTTGTGACCGGTACAGGTTTCGACTTCACTGTGATGCCCGGCCGCTGCATGGACTTGGCATGGGCCCGTTATCAGGGGGTCCCCATCTCCTATATGTCCAAGGCTGACCTGGCGTTCCCGGCTTATGCCGAGCATGAGGGAATGGAATGGCTGCGCAGTTTCTGTGCTGGCATGCTGACTACCTGCGGCTTTAGCAATGTCGGCAGCCCGTGTACCGTGGAGCGCCGTATTTTTGGGCAGCAGCAGCATGGGCTGCATGGCAGGCTGGCCAATCTCCCGGCTTATGATGTCTGCTGCAGCGCCAGCTGGACGGAACGGGGCTATGAAATGAAGGTTTCAGGCAAGATGCGGCAGAGCGCCGTCCATGGTGAGAATCTGGTGCTTGCCCGTACCATCACCGCCGTACTTGGAGAGCCGAAGCTTCATATCCATGACGAGATCCACAACGAGGGGCATGTGGACGAGCCGTTTATGTTGCTCTACCATATTAATTTTGGCTATCCCCTGCTTGACGCCGGCAGCCGGCTGCTGACCAACTCCATCGCTGTTTGTGGTGCAGACAGTGCTGCTGAAGCTGAAAAGTGTGATTGGATGCGATTCCATGAGCCGGTGCACTTATGTGATGAGCGCTGTTATTTCCACGATCTCAGGCCTTCGGCGGGCGGTGACGTCTGTATTGCCCTGGTCAATGACGAACTGGGGCTGGGTGCGGCGCTTCGCTTTAACAAAAACCAGCTGCCCTGCCTGACGGAATGGAAGATGCTGTCTGAGGGCGAATATGTATTGGGCCTCGAACCGGGCAATACCAACCCAATCGGCCGACTTGAGGCAGAAAAGTGCGGTACGCTGCAATCCCTGCATCCAGGCGATGTCTACACGGCTGATCTCGAACTGGAAATTCTCGATGGCGCTGCGGACCTGGCGTCTATCAAGCGGGAAATTGAAGCATAAAAGAGGGATTCTATGAAAACAATGAAATTTGGCATCATCGGGTGCGGCCTGATGGGGCGCGAATTTGCCAGCGCAACACTACGCTGGTGCCATTTGCAGGATGAGATTACCAAACCGGAAATCATCGGGGTGTGCGATAGGAATCCGGCTTCCTTTGCATGGTTC
>JAHZEF010000015.1:0-23052 GCA_019422005.1 Clostridiales bacterium | reverse complement strand
ACTTACTGGACTGTGAAGATATCGAAGGCATTTACTGCGCTGTTCCCCATGTGCTTCATCAGCAGATATACTGCGATATTATCAATGCCGGAAAGAACCTTATGGGCGAAAAACCCTTTGGGATGGACAGGATGCAGAACGACGCCATTCTGACAGCACTGGACAATCACCCCGAAGTATTTTGCCGCTGTGCCAGTGAATTTCCGTTCTTTCCGGCCTGCCAGCAGGTAATCGACTGGGCTAAAAATGACAGGTTGGGGCGGATTATTGAAGTCAAGGCGGCGTTCAACCATGCCAGCGACCTTGATCCAGACAAACCGATCAACTGGAAGCGCCGAAGCGCTGTCAACGGTATTTACGGCTGTATGGGCGATCTCGGTTTACATACCCAGCATGTCCCCTTTGCGCTGGGATGGATTCCAGAAACGGTATACGCTGTCCTGAGCAACATTGTCACCGAGCGGCCTGACGGAAAAGGCAGTACTGTGCCCTGTGACACCTGGGATAATGCTACTATGCTCTGCACGGTCAGCCACGACGGATACGAGTTTCCCATGACGTTGGAAACCAAGCGCATTGAGCCGGGGGCGACCGACCAATGGTATCTGAAGATCAGCGGGACAAAGGCGTCTGTCTATTTTACCTCTGAAGACCCCAATGCATTCCAGTACCTTTATGCTGACGGACCGATTCAGGCGTGGAACCGGTTGCAGGTGGGGTACAGAAGTATGTTTAAAACCGTAACCGGAGAGAATTTTGAATTTGGCTTCTCCGACGCCATTTTACAGATGTGGGCAGCGTATATGACCGAACTGGAGGGGAGAGAACTGCCTTTCGGCTGTGTCAAGCCGGTGCATACGCATCTGTCTCATGCACTGATTACTGCCGCCCTGCAATCTCATGAGGAGCAGCGCGCCGTAACGGTTGCATATTGAAAGGTGGTATCATTCATGAGAAAATTAATCCTTGAAGCACCATATCAAATGAGAATGATTGAGACGCCAATTCCACAGCCTGCTGCTGAACAGGTGCGTATTCGCGTCTGCAAGATTGGCGTGTGTGGTTCTGACCCTACAATTTATAAGGGACTGCATCCTTATGTGACATTTCCTGTTGTGCTTGGACATGAACTCTCTGGTGTGATTGACGCAGTAGGCGAAGGCGTTTCTGCTGACCGCATTGGGCAGCGTGTAACGGTTATTCCCCATCAGGTATGTGGAACGTGCGGGGCATGCAGGCACGAACTTTATAACTTCTGCGAGAACCTGAAATGCACAGGTGCGGAGACTGACGGCGCACAATGCGACTATTTTTGCATTGACTCCCGCATGGCGCTGGAGATCCCGGAAACCATGACGCTGGAACAGGCCGCCATGGTGGAACCGGCCTGTGTAGCCTTCCACGGTGCGAAACGCGCACATATCTTGCCCGAAGATCGCGTGCTGATTGTGGGGGCAGGCCCCATTGGAGTATTCTGCATGCAAAGCTGCTTTGCACTGGGGGCAAAGGAAGTTTATATTGCGGATATGGATGCCAGCCGACTGGGAATTGCTTCTGCTCTGGGCGCGACCGGTGTGCTGGATGTATCAAAGGAATCCCTGGAGGAAGGCCTGAAACGGCTGGCTGGCAGTGAGAAAAACATCGATGTGTTCTATGACTGTGTAGGCGAAAAGGGTGTTGTGCTCAACAACATTCTGGCGGTTGCCCGCAGAGGTGCGCGTATTGTGGTGATTGGCGTACTGCAGAAGGAGTTTCATATCCCGCTGCTGCCCGATTTTGTGCAGCACGAACTTTCGCTTTCCGGAACCACCATGTATATACCGCAGGACTACCGCGAGGTGATTGCTCTGATGGGGCGCGGTGTCATCCGCACAAACGGCATGGTATCCCACCACTTTACACTGGAGCAGATACCTGCGGTACTGGATGGGATTGTCAGGAAACACGAAGCAACTTTTAAGATCATGATTGATGTGGCTTCGGAAAACTGATGGGCGACTGTACTGCCGAAATTTGCACTTATGAAGCGGCAACATAATGAAAGGGGCGATAAACATGAAAGAGATGACCCCCAGAGAACGCGTGCAGTGCGCGCTGGACCATCGCCAACCGGACCGTCAGCCAATCGACTTTGGAGGAACGGTTGTGACCTGCATGGATGCCGGCGCACACCGGAAACTTCTGGACTATCTGGGCATTTCAGAGGCTTCCGGACCGATCATCGATTACTCTATGGGGACCGTAGAGCCTTTGGAATCCATTCGGCAGATGGTTGGTAGCGATGTCAGACGGGTGGGGATGAATGTGATTCCTCCGTCGGTCCGGGACGACCGATATCGTGACGGGTTTGGTATGATCTTGCGGCGCAGCCGCCCACATCTTTATTACGACACGGTGTTCCATCCCCTGGCCGAAGCTGAGATTGGGGATCTGGCGGAAATGGCGCTGCCACTGGCCGATGATCCGGTGCTTTATACAGGGCTGAAGGAACGGGCGAAGCAGCTGTATGAGGAGACTTCCTATGCTGTTTTTGCAGATTTTGGAGTACCGGGTTTCTTTGAAACCTCTCAAAAATTGCGGGGATATGAACAGCTGTACTGCGACCTGCTGCAGGAACAGGATTTTCTGTTTGCACTGTGGGATCGCCTGCTGGAATTACAAAAGCGCTTCTTCCGAAATTATCTCTCTCTGGTTGCACCGTTTGTAATCGCGGTTGGCTATGCCGACGACCTGGGAATGCAGGACCGGCCCCAGTTATCCCCGTCCTTGTACCGGCAGACGCTCAAGCCGTACCATCAGAAAATTTTTTCCTATATCCACAGTTTTGGCGTAAAGGTCATGCTGCATTCCTGCGGCGATATTCTGCCGCTGATGGAAGATTTGATCGAAGCAGGTGTTGACATTTTCAATCCGGTACAGACGTCTGCTGCAGAGATGGACGTGCATACCCTGGCTTCGCGATTTGGAGATCGCGCGGTTTTCTGGGGTGGCATTGACGAGCAGCAGGTGTTGAGGGCCGGAACCACGGCAGAGGTGCGGCAGGAAGTGCGGCGTGTCGCTCTGGCGCTTGGCTCCCAGGGCGGCTATGTGCTGTCGGCTACGCATAATATCCAGATTGACACACCGCCTGCAAATCTTCTGGCAATGTACGACGAAGCAAGGCAGATCAGGTGGTAACGATGGCTGCGACCATCCGGTAACTGACAAGTTGGCCATGCTGACAATCGGATATTGGTTTGGCGTGGGAGCGTGCCTTCCGGCTGGCTTTTTTTCATGATGCCTGCGCAGGGAAAGCGCGGTTTTCCTGCATGCTGCGGCGCAGGGGTCAAATGAGATCCACGTCGTCTTCCTGCATCATATAGGTGATCAGCGCATATAGTCCGGCCAGGAACGCCGGAGGCTGCGGGCCCTTCCAGTCAATCCGCTGCGGGCGGAGCGAGAAAAAGGGGGAGACGCCGCCGGCCGGGCGGCCGTCCTGCAGGATGTCGGCGCCGCAGTCCGGCCGGCGCAGCACCTGGTATTCCCCCCAATCGGTGGCGACGGCCATGGAGACGGCCCGGGGCGGCAGCAGCGCCGGCGCCCTGCCGAATACCGGGACGGCAGACGCCGCGGCCCGGCCGTTTTCCAGAAGCACATACCGGCGGCCCGTTCCGGTTCCCTCGGCGCGGGCGCAGTAAGTGCAGCCGCCGCCCTGGATCTGCCAAATGCCGTGGCTGCGCCTGGCGGCGGCAAGACAGCCGGTATGGTCTGTCAGCTGAAAAGCGCCGGGGCTGCGTTTGATGTATGCCTGCATCCAAATCGCCTCCTAAACCAATAAGTACAGCGCACCGCCGACGGCGCCTGCGCCCAGCATTACCCAGATGGGGCTCGGCTTCCATTTGCGCAGCACAAAAAACGCTGCGGCGAACAGGCCCACGGCGATCCAGTTGACTGCGTCCAGGCCGGACCGGAACCCCTGTTCCCCCCAAATAGCCAGAATGAAGATGGAGATGCCGGCGGAGGCAATCAGGGAAACCACAGCGGGCCGCAGGCCGCCCAATACGTTTTGGACGACGGAGAGCCTCTGGTAGCGGAAATACAGCCAGGCCAGTATGGATACGATGATGCAGCCCGGCAGAATGGAACCCAGCGTGGCGATCAGCGCGCCGGGGAGCCCGGCGATGCGGATGCCGACAAAAGTGGCGGAGTTGATGGTGATGGGCCCCGGGGTCATTTCCGCAATGGTGATGAGATCGGTGAACTCCGTCAGCGTCAGCCAGTGCCGCAGTGAGACGACCTGCTCCTGAATCAGCGGCATGGCGGCCATGCCGCCGCCGATGCTGAACAGGCCGACGTGGAAGAAGCTGAGGAACAGCTGCAGAATGGTCATGGGCGGGCACCGTCCTTTCGGCGCAGCTTACCGGCCAGACGGCTCAGCAGGGGCTGTGCAGCGCCCAGCGCGCCGCAGACCAGAATGATCCAGACCACATTGACGCCGCCCCAGTAGGTGGCAGCGAACGCGCCGGCCATGATGAGGATGGACAGAAAGCTTTTGCTGCGGAGGACGCTGCCGCCCAGACTCCAGACCACGTCGGCAATCACGGCGGCCACACCGGCCTGCATCCCCTTCAGTACTGCGCTGACGACGGCGTTGCTGCGGAACGCGGCATAAAAAAAGGATATGACCGACAGAATGATCAGCGGCGGCAGAGAAGTGCCGAGAATGGAGATCAGAGCGCCCGGAATGCCGGCGGCCCGGTAACCCACCAGGATCGAGGCGTTCACCGCCACGGCGCCCGGCGAGGACTGGGCGATGGCTGTGAAATTCAGCATCTCCTCTTCCGTCATCCAGTTCAATTCGTCCACAAACTTCTTTTTCATCAGCGGGATGATGACGTAACCTCCGCCGAACGTGAACGTGCTGAGATACAGCGTGGAAAAAAATAGCGTTCGATAGATGTGTCTGTTTGTTTTCAAGATATCGCCGCCTCCTTTGTACTCAGTATAGCGCGGCGGGATTGATCTGTAAAATAGGAAATATGGAATAAAACCATAGAGAAATACCGATGCAATATAACGGGATGCAGAGGCGGCAGGCAAGAAAGATAATATTATTTTTCTTTTTCTTTCTGATTGATTTTGAAAAGAAAAGAATATATAATTGTATTCAAAAGGAACAGACCATCAAAACAGTCAGGAGGAGCGAATATGAAAGCAGAAGCGCTGCAGGCAGCCCGGGCGGCATTCGACATTGAGGCGGACTGCCTCAGGGAAATGAAAGAGCTGCTGGACGAGGAGCAGTTCGGCAGGGCGGTGGAGCTGCTGGCGGACGCGCCGCGGATCGGCGCGTCCGGATGCGGGCATTCCGGGATCGCCTGCCAGCACTTTGCCCATCTGATGTGCTGTATTGAAAGGCCGGCCCGCTTCCTGTCCCCGGCGGAGGCGGTTCATGGCGCGATGGGCTTCCTGCAGAAGGGCGACGTGATGCTGCTGGCGTCCCGCGGCGGAAAGACGGGAGAGCTCCTGCCGATTCTGGATATCTGCAGAGCGAAAGGCGTCCGGGTGATCGCCGTCACGGAAAATCTGAAATCGCCGCTGGCGGAGGGGGCGGACGTGGTGCTCAGGCAGCATGTCAACCGGGAAACGGATCGCTACAACTGCCAGGGCACCACCAGCACGACAGCGCTGTGCATGATTTTCCACGCGCTGCAGACGGCGTTGATGGAAGAGACGGATTACCGGGTGGAACAGTTTGCGCTGGTGCACCCGGGCGGAGCCGTGGGCGAGCGCCTGAATCACAAGGGCTGAACGCCCGGAGGCCGGCGCGTTGCGTCAGCTGGATGGGCGCGCCAAAAACAGGGCCTGTACCGGTGAGGGTACAGGCCCTGTTCTGCTGCGCAGGGCAGCCTAAAACGCCCAGTTTCCGCTGCGGAAAATGGGGATGGTTCTGCCGTCGAAGGTTTCCGCGTCGATATCCAGATCCGCCGTACCGATCATGAAGTCCTCGTGGATGATGGAATCGTTGACGCCGAGGGAGCGGCACTCCTCCAGGGAACGGTTTTCAAAGCCGTCCACCGTATCGCAGAAACCGGCGCCCAGCGCCAGGTGGCAGGCCGCGTTTTCATCAAAGAGCGTATTGTAAAACAGCAGGCCGGCGCTGCGGATGGGAGAATCGTAGGGAACCAGCGCGCACTCCCCCAGGAAGGCGGCCCCCTCGTCCATGGAAACCAGCTTCTGAAGCAGCGCTTCGTTTTTTTCAGCGTGCAGCTCTTCGACTCTGCCGTGCGCAAAACGCAGCGTAAAGTTCTCAATCAGCTGCCCCTGATAGGACAGCGGCATGGAACTGTGCACTACGCCTTCCGCTTCGCCGCGGCGGGGGGAGATGAACACCTCCTCAGAGGGGATGTTGGGATTGAAGGTGACGCCGCTCAGGCTGGTGTCTGCGCCGCCGCGGAAGCGCCCCTCGGCCATCATGCCGACGGTCAGATCCGTGCCGTTGGAGGCGGTGTAGTGCAGCGAGCGGATGCCGAGCTGATTGAGGTAACGGCAGCGGTCCTTCAAATCGCGGTTGTGGGCCTGCCATGCCGGAATGGGCTGCTCCATGGCCCGGGAGGCGCTGAGAATGGCGTCCCAGAGCCGCTCCTGGGCGGCGTCCGCGTCCAGTCCCGGAAACAGCTTGCGGGCCCAGGCTGCGCCGGGGACGGCGGCGATGCACCACTGGTAGCGGTTTTCCATCTGGTCCCGGTACGGCTTGGCGGCGCGGCGCCTGCTCTGTGCCGCGGCCGCCAGCTTTTCCGTGTCGACGCCGCTGAGGCCGTCGGGATCTTCGCTGAGAAGGTAAATGCGGCAGGGGAGCGTATCCACCAGGTTTTGGAGCCGCGCCTTTTCCCAATCCCGCACCTCTGCAAGCACCTCCGGCGCCTGGAACTGCGCGTGCAGGCGCTCCAGCGGCTGGTGGCGCCAGTCGACGCGGACGGAGCGGGCGCCGGCGCGGTAGCAGGCTTCCGTCACCAGTTCCACGAAGGCGGGCTGGTCCAGCTGGGCTTCGATCAATACGTCCTGCCCGGGCTGGACGTTGACGCCCATCACGGCAATCAGTTCGGCATATTGCTTTAAAATGGTGTCGTTCAAATTCAGGATTCCTTTCTCAGTCATTTGAGGGGCCGTCACGGCAACAGGCTGCGGACCGCGTCCGCCAGCGCGCGGCCCAGCGCCAGATGGCCGCCCGGCGTCAGATGAACGCCGTCTCCCACCACGCCGTCGGACAATTCGCCGCTGCGCGCAGGCGCGGCTGCGGAAGCGGCGTCAAAGAAACCGGCGCCCCAGGCGGCGGCAAACTGCTGATAGTATGCCCCAAACCGCCGGGATTCCTCCTCGCGGAACGGGCCGTCGGGATCGGCGATGCAGGCAGGGACCGGCCCGCAGACGGCTGCCGGGGACACCAGCAGCACGTTTGCGGCTCCGCCGGAAAACAGCGCGGCGTTTTCATGGGCCATCCGGAGCAGCATGCTGCAGCCGGCTGCGGCTTCCCAGGCGCTGTGCCATTTCAAATCGTTGGTACCGAGCATCAGGATCATCAGATCCAGCGGCGCGCCCATACGCATGACGGGGATCAGCGTTTTGCTGCCGTTGAGATTGGGATCCAGGGGATCATCCCAGATGGTGGTCCGGCCTGTGAGACCGGCCTCCAGCACGCGGTATGACCCGCCGAGCAGCCGCTGCAGGACGCCGGTCCAGCGGACGTCCGGCGCATACCGCACGCCTGTGGACGGCGTATATCCCCAGGTATTGGAATCGCCGTAGCAAAGTATGGTTTTCATCTGCATCCCGCTCCTTTGCAGAATTTCGGCCTGTCAAAGGCCGTGAAGGATAGGTTCAGTATAATACAGCGCCGGATAAAAGACAAGCGGGGGAGGGCCGCGCCTGTCCGAAACTTTGCAGAATTTCCATTTGCCTGTGCGGAAAAGTGTGGTAAAATCAGAAAAGGATCCAACAGGCGGAATGCCGTATGAAAGGGTGAACGCAGTGAAATCATATCCGAATCCGGTGGAGGGGACGCTCCGAAAGGCTGCGCTGAAGGTGCCCGAATCCATCCGCGCCTGCTCCGGCCTCCTGGTTTTCGGCAAGCGCATCAAGTCCCTGGTGTTTACCACGGACGTCAGCATCCTCCGCAATGTCAATGCAGACGCCATCGTCGCGGTTTACCCGTTTACGCCGCAGCCGGTCATTACCCAGTCGCTGCTGATGGCGGCGGATCTGCCGGTGTTTGTGGGGGTCGGTGGAGGGCTGACGCAGGGGCAGCGGGTGGTGAATCTGGCCATGTTTGCAGAAATGCAGGGCGCCATGGGCGTTGTGGTCAACGCACCCACGTCCAATGAAGTGATTGAAAAAATGGCGTCCACCATCGACATTCCGGTGATCGTCACGGTGGCGAGGGCCGATACGGATTTCCGTTCCCGGGTGGAAGCAGGGGCCAGTATCTTCAATGTGTCGGCCGCAGACAGAACGCCGGAAGTCGTGGCGGCGATCCGGGCGCAGTATCCGAAGATCCCGATCCTCGCCACGGGCGGGCCGACGGACGGGGCGATTTCCCGCACGATTGAAGCCGGCGCCAACGCCATCACCTGGACGCCGCCCTCCTGTGCGGATATTTTCAGGGGGATTATGGAGGCCTACCGCGAGGGGAGGGGCTATGAGGCGCTGCACAAGTAGTTGCAAACCGACAATTCCGATTGTATAATAGGGAATAGAAAGTCGGAGGTGTCGGCGTATGAGAGTATCCACGAAAGGCCGGTATGCGCTGCGTATCATGATTGATCTGGCCCAGCATGAAGCGGACGGCGGGGCCATTTCCCTGAAGGATATTGCGCGGAGGCAGGAGGTGTCGGCCAAGTATCTGGAGCTGATTATTGCGATTTTGAACAAGGCGGGTTTTGTGCTCAGCACCCGCGGAAAGGCCGGCGGATACCGCCTGGCAAAACCGGCGTCCGCCTACACGGTGGGCTCGATCCTGAAGCTGACCGAGGGTTCCCTGGCGCCTGTGGCGTGTCTGGGAACCGGAGAGAGCACCTGCGCCCGCGCCCAGCAGTGCGCAGCGCTTCCCATGTGGGAGCAGCTGGATCGGATTATCGACGAGTATCTGGAAAGCGTCACCCTGCAGGATTTGATCCGTCAGGCCGGGACGGACGTCAGGGCGTAGCGTGCGGAGCAGCGGGCCGGGGCTGCGGAAACGATGAAAAACAGGCCGCAGCAGAGCGGCGGGAGAGGCGCGCAGGGAGTGGGAGGCTCCCTGCGCGCCCTGCTTTCGGCGGGCCGCCTGCGGGGCTGCACCCTCCCGGGCCGGCCGTGTAAAAATAAAACCTATAAAATTGATGGGAATATCTTGACAAACGGGAAAAAGGGATGTACTATTATCCTAGAAAACAAATAGGAATTATATGAAATAAAAGACCAATTGAAACGGGGGATCATCATGCACAGGATTTACGCAGACAACGCGGCGACCACTGCTCTGAGCGCATGCGCCAAAGAAGCCATGCTGCCGTATTTTGACCAGGTATTCGGCAATCCGTCCAGCCCGCACACGTTCGGGCAGGATGCGGCGGAAGCGCTGGAACGGGCGCGGCGGACGGTGGCGTCCTGCCTCAATGCCAGCCCTTCGGAGATTTATTTTACTTCCGGCGGCAGTGAGGCGGATAATCAGGCCATCCTGTCTGCGGCCGCCGCCGGCGCGCGGTGCGGCAGGCGGCATATTATTTCCAGCAAATTTGAGCACCATGCCGTCCTGCATACGCTGAAAAAGCTGGAGCGGGAAGGGTTTGAAATCCAGCTGCTGGACGTGTATGCGGACGGCCTGGTCCGCGTGGAGGACGTGCGGACGGCGATCCGGCCGGATACGGCGCTGGTTACCGTCATGTTTGCCAACAATGAAATCGGCACGATCCAGCCCGTGGCGGAGATCGGCGCCGTCTGCCGGCAGGCCGGCGTCCCGTTCCATACCGATGCTGTCCAGGCGGCGGGGCATCTTGCCATAGACGTCCGGGCGCAGAGCATTGATCTGCTTTCCCTGTCAGGGCACAAGTTCCATGGCCCGAAGGGCGTGGGCGTTCTGTTTGCACGGAGAGGGGGCGTCCCGCTGGTCAGCCTGATCGAGGGCGGCGCCCAGGAGCGGGGGAAGCGGGCCGGGACGGAGAACCTTCCGGCCATTGCCGGCCTGGCCGCGGCGCTGCAGGACGCCTGCGCGCACCTGACGGAACGCCAGGCCTCTGTGACGGTGCTGCGGGACCGGCTGATCGAAGGGCTGAGCGCCATCCCCATGGCGCGGCTGAACGGAGACCGCCGCCGCCGGCTGCCGGGCAATGTCAATTTCAGCTTCCCGGGCATTGAGGGGGAGAGCATGCTGCTGCTGCTGGACTCCATGGGGATTGCGGCCTCCTCCGGCTCGGCCTGCACGTCCGGTTCCCTGGATCCCAGCCATGTTCTGCTGGCCATCGGGCTGCCCCATGAGATTGCCCACGGCTCGCTGCGGCTGAGCTTGAGCGAACAGAATACGGAGGCAGAAATTGAGGAAATCCTGGAGGCGGTGCCCAAAGTCGTGGAGCGGCTGCGGGACATGTCGCCGGTCTGGAAAGCTATGAAAAAGGAGTGTGCCTGAGGATGGGATACAGCGAAAAGGTAATGGATCATTTCATGAATCCGAGAAACGTGGGAGAGATTCCGGACGCCGACGGCGTCGGGGAAGTCGGCAACGCCAAGTGCGGCGATATCATGAAACTCTATTTGAAGATCAGCAACGATGTCATTGAGGACGTAAAGTTCAATACGTTTGGCTGCGGTGCGGCCATCGCCACCAGCTCCATGGCGACGGAGCTGGTAAAGGGCAAGCGGGTGGAAGACGCCATGAAGCTGAGCAACCAGGCGGTGGTGGAGGCGCTGGACGGGCTCCCGCCGGTGAAGCTGCACTGCTCGGTGCTGGCGGAGGAAGCCGTTCAGGCTGCGCTTCGGGATTATTATGAACGGTCCGGGAAGCCTGTTCCGCCGGAGCTTCAGGAAAACTGCAGCGGCTGCTGCGCCGCCTGCGGCAGGGAATAATGCGGCTGCCCCGCCCTCCCGTTCGGGAGGGCGGGGCAGCGCCGTCAGGCCGGGCATCCGGCGCCGGATGCCCGGCCGCTGTGCCGGAACAGGCGGCAGAATACGGATGCGGCAGCCGGGGCGGGAGCCGTGTGTGAAAGGAAAAAATTTTCGGCTGTTTCCGGTTTTGCAGGAACCATCTTCTTCCGTTTTCGTCTGCTGTTATAGAAGGGCCGGAATGCAGCCGGCCCGCGAAAGCTGGAGAAACGGAGGTACTATGAGAATGAAGCGATGGATGAGCCTGCTGCTCTGTGCAGCGCTGCTGGCGGCGCTGGCCATTCCGGCGGCTGCGGAGGAGGCAGGGGCGGACACAAGGCTGGCCCGCGTGACACAGGTCGTGAAAACAACCCTGGGATTGGATACAGACGGCTATGAGACGTTCCAGGGAGACTGCTACGAGCAGGAACTGGCGTCTGTCTGGACGCTGCGCTGGAGCGGCTCCGCCGGTTCCCTGACCGTGGAAGCCCTGGAGGACGGTACGGTTGTCAGCTACCGCCTCACGGAGCCGGAGGCTGCGGAAGGAATCGGCGGCGGCCTCCCGTCCTTCCCGCAGGGGGATCCGGAGGCGGCTGCTGCGGCTGCAGAGGCCTTCCTGGATCGGGTTCTGGATCCTGCCGTGGAATCCGTCCGGCTGGAAGCGCCGGAGAATGCCGACCGGCTGGACAGCGCCGGCTATCTTTTTACCGGTGTGATCCGGCTCCATGATCTGCCCTCGCCGCTGTCATATTCTCTGACCGTTCGCCCGGATGGGGAAATCCTCCGCTTCCGCCGGGATGCGGCGGCCACCTCCTGGCTGGGCGGGATTCCGGACGCCGCTCCCGCCGTTGACGCGTCGGAGGCCGCGCTGCGCCTGCGGGAGACGTGCCCGCTGCGGCTGGAATATGTGCTGCCGGAGGGTGAGGGGACGGAAGCGGTCCTCCGCTATCTTCCCGATCGCGTCTCCGAATTTTATGTGGACGCCCAGACCGGCGAACTGGTGGATCTGTCCGCATTGGAGAACGCCATGTACGGCGGCGGCGCCGGCAGTTCCAACGCCGCCGGGGACGCAGCCGCTGCAGAATCGGGCCTCTCGGAAGCAGAACAGGCCGGAATTGCCGGGCTGGAAGGCGTCCGTTCCCAACAGGAGCTGGATGCCCTGCTTCGGGAAATCCGGGAGTACGGTCTGAACCGCTACACCCTGGCGTCTGCCGTGTATTCCAGATCGGAGGGAGGTGCGGACGATGCGGAGACCGTGCTCTGCACGCTTCGCTACAGCCGCGCGGCCCGGGATCGCGTATTCCGCCGGATCATTACGGTGGATGCCCGCACCGGCGAGGGGCTGGATGTGTCCTCGTCGCCTCCCGGGGATGAGACGGCGCGTCCGGCGCTGAGTGTTTCCCAGGCGCAGGCGAAGGCGGAGAGCTTCCTGCGCGCGCAGTACAGCAGCCATGCCTCCCATCTGGAGCTGTATGCGGCGGATGACGATACCGGAGACGGCGCGCCGTACTACCGCTTTACCTTTGCGAGGAAAGAAAACGGGTATTTCTTCCCGGCCGATGCGTATACCGTTGGAATCGACGCCGCCGACGGCTCGGTCTACAGCCTTTCCTATCAATATTCCGAGGATGTGACCTTTGCGCCGGCGGAAGGGCTGATTTCTGCCGAGGCTGCGCTCGACGCCTGGATGGCCACGTATGACGTCGCCCTGTCGTATCTGGCCGTGCCGGAAGCGCTGACCGGCAGCGATTCGGTGACGCAGCGGCTCAGGCAGCAGGGGCTGCAGTCGTTTTATGTCCTGAAACTGGGCTATACCCTGGAGCGCAGCGGCCGTTACCTGGGAATTGACGCCAAAAGCGGTGAGCCGGTTCAGCCGCAGGCCGCCGATGCCATGCCGGCCTATGCCGATCTGAACGCCCATTGGGCGAAGGGGGAGGTGGAACGGCTGGCGCAGTACGGTATCGGGTATGACGCCGCCCTGTTCCAGCCCCGGAAAGCGGCCACGCAGCTGGATCTGGTCTGCCTGCTGGCCAGTATCCGGGGATACCGGCTGGATCCGTCCACGGCGGATGCGGAGCAGCGGAACGAGGCCTATGCCGTCGCCTATGAAATGGGCGCGCTGACCCGGGAGCAGCGGCGGGACGACGCGGTGCTGACCCGGGGCGATGCAGTGAAGCTGTTGCTCAACAGCGCCGGATATGGCTCTGTCGCAAGGCTGAACGGCATTTTCACCTGTTCCTATGCGGACCGGGCCTCCATCCCCGGCGCGGATCTGGGGTATGCGGCCCTGGCCCAGGGGCTTGGGCTGATCCGGGATGCATACAACGGGTCCAAGGCTGCCACCCGGGCCGAAGTTGCCGTCATGCTCAGCCGCCTGATGGAGAGCTGATCCGGACGGAAGCATAAACGGGAACGCCCGGCGGAGGGAATTCCGCCGGGCGTTCCCGTCTGTATGCCGCGTACACCGCGCGCCTGCCTGCCGGGTCACAGCGCCCGGAAAAAGGGATTGGGGATGGCGGGAGCGATGTGCCGCCGGGGCTGGGGATCCGACGGATACCGTGCCGGATTCTCACAGATCCGGGCAATGGCGGGGCGGGAAGAAAGGGCGCGCATTTCCGGGCCGCTGCGCAGCCCCCTGCCGCTCCGGGCCAGGTCAGACGGCGGGCGCAATTCCAGACAGGCCGGCTCCGGCTTGGCCTGCCGGTTCCCCGCCGCAAGGGCGGGAACGCCGCCGGCGGGGCAACCGGCAGCCGGTTTTTGGCTCGGGAAAATATTCCCCTTTCCATATCGGCGGCTGCGCCTGGCCGATGTCCCCGGTATCACACAGGTCAATCTGAGAGGCGTCTCCATTCCGCCGGGCTACCCGCCGGCGGGGAAACCCGGAAATGTGACGCGCCCGGCGGAAAAAACCGCCGGGCGTGTTTTGATAAAAGTGCGGAATGAGTTCCGGGAGAGCGGCCCGGCGCATGTTCGCCGGCTCCTGCAGCGGGATCAGAGCTGAATCTGATCGATGACGCTTCTGAGCTTGCCGGCGCTGTTGCGCATCTTGGCGAGCTCGTCTTCGGTCAGGTGGTTGAGCACCTTGCCGCGGACACCGCTGCGGTCCACGATGGCCAGCGTGCTCAGGCAGACGTCGTCCACCCCGTATTCCCCGTGCATCATGGTGGATACCGTCAGCGCCGTACCGGCGCCGGAGAAAATACATTTGCAGATGTGGCAGGCCGAAATCGCAACCGCGTAGAACGTGGCGCCCTTGGCCTTGATCACTTTGGCGCCGGAGGTGCGGACAAACTCTTCGATCTCTTCAAAGTTTCCGTCCCAGTCAAGCTGGTCGCCGTTGGGCGCCAGCGCCTTGTAGTCGTAAATCGAATTGTTGGCGATGGTGGCCAGGGACCAGGGGACGAACGAGGAGTCGCCGTGCTCGCCGTATACGCTGGCATGAACGTTTTTCGGGCTGATCTGGAAACGGCGGGCCAGTTCAGACTGGAGGCGGGCCGTGTCCAGCGCCGTGCCGGAGCCGATGATCCGGCTTTCCGGAATCCCGGAAATCTTGTGGAACACGTAGGTCAGCACATCCACCGGGTTGGAGACGATCAGATATACCGCGTCGGGGGCGTGCGCCACAATCTGCGGCGTGATATCCTTCAGGATGTTCACATTGGTCTGCGCCAGCTCCAGCCGCGTCTGGCCGGGCTTTCTGGCGATGCCGGAGGTGATGATGACAATGTCGGAGCCCTTTGCCTCCGGATAGTCGCCGCTGCGGACGATGGCCGGAGAGCAGAACGTGATTCCCTGATAAATGTCCAGGGCTTCCCCGAACGCCTTATCCCGGTTGATGTCGATCAGGACAATTTCCGTGGCGATGCCCATGGTGACCATGTTGTTTGCGATGGCGGATCCGACGCTGCCTGCGCCGATAATGGTTACTTTGCTCATAAACTGTTTCCTTTCTTGCCAAAACGTCTCATTTACCAGCCCTCGGGCGGAGTACCGCTGTATCCGGCGGGCAAAACTTTAAAACATTATAGCATATTTTGGTGTAAAGATGGCGTTCAGATTTTTGGAGGCCGGAAAAAACTCTGTAAAAACCGGCTGCGCGGCCCGGGTTGGACCGGATACCGGCCGGAACAGCGGCAGACGGCTGACCGGATCCGGGCAGCCGTCCGATAAAAGGAACAGTGCGTGATGCTTCTGAATCGTGTAAAAGGAGTGATCCGGCTCTGATTCGCCGTCAGGAACTTGCATTTCCCTGAAATTATTTATATTATATAGCTGGGACAAATGGGTTTTCCACAATTATATGGACCTGATTTAACATTATCTGGCCAGAGGTGTGTCTGAATATGTCTATCATGCTGAATCCGCAGCGCAGCGTTCTCCCGGTGGACGAGGCCGGCAGGGAACTGCTGGAGTATCCACAGCCTGCTTTTCCGTGCTTTATGGAGGCGGCCGACCTCTTTCAATATCCGGATGTTCCCTGGCATTGGCATGAAGTGGTCGAACTCTGCCTGGTTCGGGACGGCGCCATCGATTTCCATGTGGCCAACCACACGCATCGCCTGCGGACCGGGGAAGGGGGCTTTACCAACCGGAGCATCATGCACGCTGTGCAGACCACGCGGGACGCCCCGGCGCTGACGGCTGCGGTCCAGTTTGCGCCGGAACTGCTGTCGGGCGGCGCTGAGAGCGCGCTGTATCAGCAGCTGATCCTGCCGGTTTTGGTGCACCCGGGGCTGGATTTTCTGCACCTCAGGCCGGAAATTGCCTGGCAGAGGGAAATCCTGGAGCAGATCCGCGCCGTCCTTGCCGCCGGACAGTCCGGCGGGCGGGGGAAGGAGCTGCTGATCGTATCCCATCTGGCGCGGATCTGGCACCTGCTGCTGAACCACGCATTGCAGGAGCTCCCGGTTTCTGAGGCGGATGTGCAGTCTGAGCAGCGCGTCAACACCATGCTGCAGTTCATCCACAGCCATTATGCAGAACCGCTGACGCTGGAGCAGATCGCCGCCGCCGCCAGCATCAGCCCCCGGGAGTGTTCCCGCTGCTTTCTGCGTGTGATCGGCGATTCTCCCGTATCCTATCTGATCAAGTACCGGATTTCCATGGCCGCCGCACTGCTGGAGAACAGCGGCGGAACCATTACGCAGATCAGCTTACAGACCGGCTTCAATAATTCCAGCTATTTTACCCGGGCGTTTACCCGGCAGATGGGCCTGACGCCCCGGGCATTCCGCGCAGCGCGCCGTTCAGAGTCGGCGGATCCCGGCGGAGAAACGGCAAAAAAGCGCTGAGATGGTCGAATCTCCGCAGTTCTGATCGAAAAATTAACAATTGCTCTATAGCTTTTCGTCCTGTTTCTGTCTACAATATAAGAAAGAAGACGGTATGGGGCCTGGCCTGCTGGACATGGCCGGCCGGCCTTCCGTGATGTGGCATACAGAAAGGCGAATTTTGGTATGAGAAAGGGACATCTCCGCACGGCCGCGCCGGTGCGCAGGCAGGTGGCTCCGGTTCGGCCGGATCCGGAGGAAGGGCTGACCGCCGCGCAGGTTTCCGAGCGCATGGCGGCCGGATGGGCCAACCTGCCTGTGGAAGCGCCGACCAAGAGCGAAGGGCAGATTGTCCGGGATAATCTGTTTACGTTTTTCAATCTGATCTTTGTGGTTCTGGCGGTATGCCTGCTGCTGGTGGGCGATGTCAAGGACATGCTGTTTTTGGTGATTGCCGCCGCCAATACGCTGATCGGAATCGTCCAGGAGCTGCGCAGCAAGCACACCATTGACCAGCTGACGCTGCTGTCTGCGCCGAAGGCTGCGGTCATCCGGGATGGACGCATTGAGTCTGTGGACACGGCCCGGCTGGTGCGTGACGATATTCTGCTGCTTTCCGCCGGCAATCAGATCCCTGCGGACGCGGTGGTCCTCACCGGCGAACTCCGGGTCAATGAATCCCTGCTGACCGGGGAGGGGGACGCCGTGGTCAAAGGGGCGGGGGCGGAGCTGCTGTCGGGGAGCTTTGTGGTGGCCGGCAGGGGCCGGGCGCAGCTGACCCGCGTCGGCGCCGATTCCTATGCCGCGCGCCTGACGCTGGAGGCGAAAAAAGACGCCGGGCCGGGACGGTCTGAAATGATGAACTCCCTGGACAAGCTGATCCGGGTGATCGGCGTCCTGCTGATCCCCATGGGCGCGGCGCTGTTTGTGCGTCAGTACTTTTTCCTGGAGACGCCGCTGCGGGACGCTGTAACCTCCACGGTGGCGGCCCTGATCGGCATGATTCCCGAGGGGCTGTATCTGCTGACCAGCGTGGCGCTGGCGGTTTCCGTGATCCGCCTTGCCCGCAGGAAAGCCCTGGTGCACGATATGAGTTCCATCGAAACGCTGGCCCGGGTGGACGTGCTCTGCGTGGACAAAACCGGCACCATCACCGAGCCCGGCATGCAGGTGGCCGGGATTGTGCCGCTGGACGAGGCGCGTTATTCTGCGCAGAGGGTGGAGCAGATCCTGGCCTCTTTTTATGCGGCCGCCGGCGCAGAAAATGAGACCGGCCGGGCCATGACCGCCCGCTTTCAGGGGGAAGCGCTGTGGAAGGCGGAGCGCGTGATCCCGTTTACCTCTGCGGCAAAATGGAGCGCGGTCTCCTTTGCCGGCCATGGGGCCTTTGTGGTCGGCGCGCCGGAATTCGTATTGGGCCCGGAGTATGCGGCCTGGAAAGCGGCGGTTGAGGAATATACCGCCCAGGGCGAGCGCGTCCTGCTGCTGGCGGGCTATGACGGCCCGCTGGACGGCCCGCAGCTGACCGGAGCGCTTGTTCCGGCGGCGCTGATCCGCATTTCCAACCGGATCCGTCCGGAAGCGCCGGAAACCTTCCGGTATTTTGCGGAGCAGGGCGTTGCCATCAAAGTGATTTCCGGTGATAACCCGCTGACGGTTTCCCAGGTGGCGCAGCGGGCGGGGATTGCCGGCGCCGGATGCTGGGTGGATGCCGCCGCGCTCCGGACAGATGAGGCGCTTGCCGAGGCGGCGGCCCGCCACACGGTTTTCGGGCGCGTGACGCCGGAGCAGAAGCGCAAGCTGATCCAATCGCTGCAGCGTGCCGGCCATACTGTCGCCATGACCGGCGACGGCGTCAACGACGTGCTGGCGCTGAAGGATGCGGACTGCGGGATTGCCATGGCCTCCGGCGCCGACGCCGCATGTCAGGCGGCGCAGCTGGTGCTGCTGGATTCCAATTTTGCATCCATGCCGGACGTGGTTCTGGAGGGCCGCCGCGTGATCAACAATATCCAGCGCGCTGCATCCCTGTTTCTGGTAAAAAATATTTTCTCTTTTTTCCTGGCCATTGTGACCATTTGTGCAACCGGCCTTCCTTATCCGCTGGTACCGCTGCAGCTTTCCCTGGTTTCCACCCTGACCATCGGAACGCCGTCCTTTATCCTGGCGCTGGAACCCAATCATGCCATTGTGCAGGGCAGGTTCCTGCAGAATGTCATGAAGCGGGCATGCCCCGGCGGCCTTACCAATTTTATTCTGGTGCTGGGTGCGGAACTGTTCGCCTTTGCGTTTTCTTTTTCTTCCGATGAACTTTCCACCATTTCTGCCATGCTTCTGGCGTTCAATGGCCTGTTCATCCTGTTTCAGGTATGCAAGCCCTTCGATTGGAAGCGGCGGATCCTCTGGACGGCCATGGCGGCGGCTATGGTGTTTGCGGTGATCCGGTACGGGGAATTCTTCTCCATGGTTCCGCTGACGTTCCAGACCGGCCTGGTATTTGCCGTACTTCTGCTGCTGGCGGTCCCGTGCCAGCGCCTGATTCTCTCCGTGATGGACGGCGCATCCCGCCTCTGGGGCCGCGTCCGCGCGCTCCGGTGGTTCCGCCATTCCGGCAGCTGGACGCCTCCGGAATCCTAGCTGTACGGTATTGGGGCGGGAAGATGCGGAGAAGATCAGAGCGCGGCATGCACGTTTGACAGTGCATGCCGCGCTTTTTCCATGCTGCTCCGGGCTCAGGGACGGGAGGCCATGGGCATGGTAAACACGCCGTCCAGGCAGGGCGTCAGATTGGTGATCCGGCCACGGGCGGAATAAATGGCGTAGGTTTTGAAAAGCACCGGACAAAGCAGCCCGCGCTCCATCACTTTCTGATGGAGGTCATAGGCGTTCCCGGCATTTTCCATGGCCTGGCTGCACAACAGGGCGACTGCGCTGTCGGCAATGCCGCCGTAGCTGAGGCTGCCGCCCTCTTCGAAGAAGGGGCTCAGGTCAAAATCCGGCGACAGCCGCACCTCGCCGTAATACAGGTCAAAATTGCCGCTGCGCAGAGCGCTGACGTATGCGTCGTATTCCAGCGCCTTCAGCGTCAGCTGGAATCCCAGGCTGTTCAGCGTGTCCACAACCGCCTGCGCTGCCGCGACGCGCTGTTCGGAACTGAGGCAGACCAGCATGGTCCCGGTCAGCGCCTGTGTTCCGCTGTCGGAAAATACGTCCAGAATACCGTCGCCGCCGGAAAGGTCCCGGACGCCGGAGGAGGCCAGAACTGCCTCAAGGGCAGACGGATTATAGGCATAGTGATCCGCCAGCTTTTGGTCGTAAACAGAAGAATGCGGCGACGCCGGCAGCACGGCGGCTGTGGCAAAGCCGCCCGCCGTGTCGGAAACGATGGCGTCCCGGTCAATCGCATAGGTGACTGCATTGCGCAGGGAGGAATAGACAAATACGGGGCTCTGGAGATTGAAGCCAACGTACTGCATGACTGTGGTGTTGTTGTTCCAAAGCTCAAAGTCCGAGTGATAGGTGATCCGCGCGCCTGCATTGGGATCGGCGCAGACCAGGCTGATCTGGCCGTATTCAAAGTCGTCGCGGATCCCGGCGGCCGTTTCCGCCGCCTTCAGGCGAATGGTCTGCTCTCCCACCGGCGGCGTTTCGCTGCGCCACCAGTCGGTGCGGACCAGGTGGTCCTGCTCTGCGCGGTAGGGCCCGGTGCCTGCGGGGATCGCATCCTGGACCGTGGCCGCCTTGACCACGTAGAGATTCAAAAGCAGATCCAGCGTTCCGCACGCTGCGTCGGTAACCAGAGTCACAGTCCGGTCGGAGTCGGCCGTGACGGAGCGCACATGGCGCAGCCTCTGCCCGTAGTATGCACTGTCCCGGGCGGCCTGAATGGAGGCCACGGCGTCTGCCGCCGTCAGGGGGGAGCCGTCGGAGAACGTCACATCAGACCGAAGCGTCAGCGTATGCGTCCTGCCGTCGCCGGATGCGGTATAGCTTTCGCACAGATAGGGGGCGGCCTGGAATGCGGCGTCCACTGAAAACAGGGGCTCATACAGCAGGGAAAGGACTGTCCGGTTACTCTGCGACATGCAGTGATAGGGGTTCAGGCCGGCCGCCGGCTCATAGGCCAGCGTGAAGGCCTGCGGCGCACGCTCGCCGCCTGTATCCCCGGGTTCCTCGCGGCTGTCGGGCTCTGCCGCCGGTACAGGCGCTTCCGCCGCCGGAATGCATCCGGTCAGAAGCGTCAGCAGGGCCAGGGCGGCAATCAGTTGCAGCAGGAAAGATTTCATTGCGGTTGCTCCTTGCGTTCCGGGCAGACGATGACGGCAGCCTGGACGCCTCTGGCCTCGCCGGCCCGTCGGTGTGACCAGAACCGTTCCGTCTCACAGGCTGTGCAGCGGCAGGAGACTGAAATCTGCCGCACGCCGGCCCGTCGGAGCCAGATGCTGTTGAGCTCCTTCAGGTCCACGTGATATCGTCCGTCTCCATGGTCGTCGATGGCGGGCAGGGCGTCGTCCCCCAATGCGGCCAGCATGGCCCGGGGGACGTCGGCGCGGGTTTCGAAGCAGCAGCGATCGATGCACGGGCCGATGGCCGCGCGGATATCTCCCGGATTGCAGCCCAGTTCGGCCTGCATCCGCTCCACGGCGCGCCGGGCAATTCCCAGCGCCGTTCCCCGCCAGCCGGCATGCACGGCGCCCACAGCGCCGGTTATGGGATCGCTGAGCAGGATCAGCGTACAGTCGGCGGAGAAAACGGCCAGTGCAATGCCCGGCGTCCCGGTGATCAGGCCGTCGCAGTCCCCGGCCGGGAACAGGAGCCCCCGGCCGCAGTCGGCGCCGCCGACAACCCGGACCCGATCGGTATGAATCTGATGGGTGAAGACAGTCCGCTTCCAGTCGAATCCGACGGATTTGGAAAGACGGCGCCAGTTTTCCAGCACGGCGCCGGGACGGTCCCCCCGGTGGACGCCCAGATTCAGGCTCGACAGCGCTCCGGTGCTGATGCCGCCCAGGCGGGTGGAAAAGGCGTTGGGCACGGCAAGTTCGCCGGCCCGGAAATATTCCAGCGCGCCGTCGCGCACAGTGAGAAAGCTCATGTGTTCAGATCCTTGTCCAGGCAGCAGTTTTTGTATTTTTTGCCGCTGCCGCAGGGACAGGGGTCATTGCGGCCGACCTTGGCCTTTTTGACGGTGGGCTGGCGCTTGACGGTTTGATCGCCGCCGCCCTCGAAGGTGACCTTCGCCACCTTTTCCCGTTTGATCTCTTCCTGAGACTTGATGTGCACCAGGAACAGCCGGCGGATGGTTTCCTCCTTGATCGCGCTGATCATGGCGTCAAACATCTCGTAGCCTTCACGCTTGTAAGCGACGACGGGGTCTGCCTGGCCATAGGCGCGCAGCGTGATTCCCTGGCGCAGGTCGTGCATGGCGTCGATATGATCCATCCAGTATTCGTCCACGACGCGCAGCATGATGACCCGCTCCACTTCGCGCATCACCTGCTCGCCGTACCGGGCTTCCTTTTCCGCGTACGTCTTTCGGCACAGTTCCAGGAGATCCTCCGCCAGCCGTTCCTGCGTCAGTCCGGCGGGATCCGCAGGCCGGTATGCGTCCTTGGGGAAATATGCGCCCTCCAGATGGCGCAGCAGGCTGTCCAGCTGCTCCTGGCTTACGGCGCCGCCGTGCTCCGCCAGGGAGGCGGTTACCTGGGTGTCCACCACAAACTTCAGCATGGACTGGATATTCTTCTGCAGGTCCGCGCCTTCCAGAACCAGTTCGCGCTGCTCATAGATCACTTTCCGCTGGGTATTCATCACATCGTCATACTCCAGCACGGTCTTACGGACCTGGAAGTTGCGGCTTTCCACGGTTTTCTGGGCGTTCTCAATGGCGCCGGACAGGATTTTTGCATCAATGGGCGTGTCGTCCTCAATGCCCATGGAATCCATCATATGCTTGATCCGCTCCATCCGGTCGCCGCCGAACAGGCGCATGATATCGTCTTCCAGGCTGAGATAGAACTGGGTTTCGCCGGGATCGCCCTGCCGGCCGGAGCGGCCGCGGAGCTGATTGTCAATCCGGCGGGACTCATGGCGTTCGGTACCGGTGATATAAAGGCCGCCGGCCGCCCGGACCTGCTCAGACTCTGCATTGGTGTCGGCCTTGTGGCGGGCATATGCCTCGCTGTATGCGGCGCGGGCCGCCAGGATTTCCGGATCCTCCGTCTCGGCGAAGGAATTGGATTCCACGATCAGTTCCTCGGACATCCCGGATCTGCGCAGATCGTCCTTGGCCAGATACTCCGCATTGCCGCCCAGGACGATATCGGTGCCGCGTCCTGCCATATTGGTGGCGATGGTGACTGCGCCCAGCTTGCCGGCCTGTGCCACAATTTCAGCTTCTTTTTCGTGGTGCTTGGCGTTGAGGACCGTGTGCGCGATCTTTTCCCGCCGGAGCATGGCGGACAGGAGCTCGGATTTTTCAATGGAGATCGTGCCCACCAGCACCGGCTGGCCCTTTTCGTGGCAGCGCTTCACCTGTTCGATCACGGCGCGGTACTTGGCGGCCTCTGTTTTATAGACCGTGTCGGGCTTATCCTGACGGGCGATGGGGAGGTTGGTGGGGATCTCCACCACATCCAGAGCATAGATGGTGGCAAACTCCTCTTCCTCGGTCAATGCCGTACCGGTCGTGCCGGAC
>JAHZEF010000149.1:4135-5396 GCA_019422005.1 Clostridiales bacterium | reverse complement strand
GATCATCGGCTCCGGCACGGCGCTGGACACGGCCCGCCTCCAGTCTGAACTGGCCAAACGCTTCCGCATCAGCCCCAAGAATGTCCATGCGCACGTGTATGGCGAGCACGGCGATTCCTCGTTTGTTCCCTGGTCCCTGGCCACCATCGCCAATAATCATATTGACGCATATAAGGAATCTGCACCGGAAAGCGAAAAAATCAACTGGAACAGAGACTATGAGGAGCTGGAAGAGTTTGTCCGCACTTCCGGCGCCAAAGTGATCAAGGCCAAGGGCGCCACGTTCTACGCGGTTGCGGTTTCGGTCTGCCATATCTGCAAATGTATTTTCTCCGGCGCTGGTACGGCGCTGACGGTATCCACCATGATGCACGGGGAATACGGGGTGGACGACGTCTGCCTGAGCACGCTGGCCATTGTGGACCGCGGCGGCGTCCGCGGCAAGATCCGGAACAAACTGACCGGGGAAGAGGTTGCCAAGCTGCAGAACAGTGCGGATAAGCTGAAAAGCGTGATCAGCCAGATTCAGATTTGACGGCAGCGTTTGGCGTGTGATACAGGAAAGGAGCAGACGGATGGAATATCGTATCGAGCGGGACTCCATGGGCGAAATGAAGGTGCCGGCGGATAAATATTGGGCCGCGCAGACGGAACGCAGCCACGAGAATTTTGAAATCGGCGTGGGTATTGAGACGATGCCGCGGGAAATTACATATGCCTTCGGCATTTTGAAAAAAGCTGCGGCGATCGCGAACCATGCGCTGAAGCCGGAGAAGATGACCGGCGAGAAGCTGGCGGCCATCTCCCAGGCCTGTGATGAAGTGATGACGGGCCGGCTCAACGAGCACTTCCCGCTGGTGGTCTGGCAGACCGGTTCCGGTACCCAGTCCAATATGAACGCCAATGAGGTGATCGCCAACCGGGGAAACGAGCTGGCGGGGAAAAAGCTGCTGCATCCCAACGACGATATCAACATGTCTCAGTCGTCCAACGATACGTTCCCGACTGCAATGCATATTGCGGCGGTGATTGCCATAGAGGACCGGCTGATTCCGGCGGTGGATCTGCTGATCGCGACGTTCCGCCGCCTGGAAGCGGAAAACGACGGCGTGGTGAAATCCGGACGCACCCACCTGCAGGACGCGACGCCCATTAAATTTTCCCAGGAAATATCCGGCTGGAGAAGCAGCCTGGAGAAGGATCGGAAAATGCTGCTGCTGGCCCTGCCGGAGCTGAAGGAGCTGGCGCTGGGCGGAACGGC
>JAHZEF010000149.1:3254-4125 GCA_019422005.1 Clostridiales bacterium | reverse complement strand
CGGTCGCCCGGGCGGTTGCGGAGATCACCGGGAAAGATTTCGTCACGGCGGAGAACAAGTTCCATGCGCTGACTTCGAAGGACGAACTGGTCTTCGCCCACGGCGCCATCAAGGCGCTGGCTGCGGATATGATGAAGATTGCCAATGATGTCCGCTGGCTGGCCTCCGGGCCGCGGGACGGCCTGGGTGAGATTTTTATTCCGGAGAATGAGCCGGGCTCCTCCATTATGCCGGGGAAGGTCAATCCCACGCAGTGCGAAGCCGTGACCATGGTGGCCGTGCAGGTGATGGGCAACGATGTGGCCGTCGGCCTGGCGGCGTCCCAGGGCAACTTCGAACTGAATGTCTTTATGCCGGTCTGCGCCTACAATTTCCTGCAGTCGGCGCGGCTGATGGCGGAGGCCATAGTGTCGTTCAACAATAAATGCGCTGTGGGGATTCGGGCCAACCGGGAGAAGATGGCGCATAATCTTCACAATTCCTTGATGCTGGTGACGGCGCTGAATCCGTATATCGGCTATGACAACGCGGCCAAAACGGCCAAAAAAGCTTACCGCGAAAATATATCCCTGAAGGAAGCGTGCGTACAGCTGGGTTTCCTGACTGCGGAAAAATTCGACGAGGTCTTCCATCCGGAAGAGATGGTTTAGACAGTAGGAAGGAACAGAGAGTATGGTTTTTAGTTATTTCCCGGGATGTACGCTGAAGTCCAAGGCCAAGGAACTGGATGTCTATACGAGAAAATCCGCCGAGGCTTTGGGGATCGTCCTGGAGGAACTGCCGGAGTGGCAGTGCTGCGGTGCAGTGTATCCCCAGGCAAAAGATGAGATCGCGACGAAATTGTCGTCTGTCAGGTCCCTGGCTGCTGCCA
>JAHZEF010000149.1:0-3244 GCA_019422005.1 Clostridiales bacterium | reverse complement strand
GGGCGCGATCTGGTCACGGTCTGTTCCGCATGTCATCATGTCATCAAGCGCGTCAACCACGATATGCAGACCGACGAGGAGATCGCGCTGCGGGCGAACAATTATATGAAGCTGGATACGCCGTACCATGGGGAGACCAGAGTCCTGCACTATCTGGAGGTCCTGCGCGATGCGGTGGGCTTTGACGAGCTGGCGGCCAAGGTAACCCATCCGCTGAAGGGCCGCAGAATCGGTGCGTATTACGGCTGCCTGCTGCTGCGCCCGGGCAGCGAAATGCAGTTCGATAATCCGGAGAAGCCGACCATTCTGGAGGACTTCATCCGCGCGCTGGGGGCGGAGCCGGTGATCTATGCGAACCGCAATGAATGCTGCGGCGGATACATCACGCTGGAAAACAAGCCGCTGGCTGTCCGGAAGTCCAGCGCCGTCACCGCCTCGGCCAGAGCCAACGGTGCGGAATGTCTGATTACCGCATGTCCTCTGTGCATGTATAACCTGAAGGAAAATGCAGAGGGCGGCATGCCGGTTTATTACTTTACGGAACTCCTGGCCGAAGCGCTGGGTGTGAAATAGGGAGGCGGCGTCAATGATGAATCGAGAACAGGAACTGGCCTCTGAGGTCAAGCGCATCAGCGGCGTCAATCCCAGACTCTGCATGAAGTGCGGAAAATGCTCTGCCACCTGCCCGGCGTATGACGAGATGGAATACCATCCGCATCAGTTTGTGGATATGGTGGATAAGGGCCAGATTGAAAAGCTGATGGATTCCCAGGGGATCTGGAACTGCCTGAGCTGCTTTGCGTGCCTGGAACGCTGTCCGAGGATGGTGGAGCCGGCCAAGCTGATTGAAGCGGTTCGCCTGACAGTGATCCGCCGGCAGAACAGCAACCATCTGAAGCCGCAGCAGATCCCGGACCTCCTCGATGAGAACCTGCCGCAGCAGGCGATCACCAGCGCGTTCCGGAAATACGCGAAGTAAGGGGAGGGGAGAAGCATGCAAAGAATCGGCGTATTTGTCTGCTGGTGCGGCACCAATATTGCCGCCACTGTGGACGTGAAGGCGGTGGCCGAGGCCCTGAGCCATGAGCCGGGGGTTGTTTATGCCACCGATTATCAATATATGTGTTCCCAGGCCGGCCAGGACATGATCCGCGACGCGATCCGGGAATACAGCCTGGGCGGCGTGGTGATCTGCTCCTGTTCACCCCGGATGCATGAGGCCACTTTCCGCAAGACGGCGGAAAAGGCCGGCCTGAACCCCTATATGGTGGAGATCGCCAATATCCGCGAGCAGTGTTCCTGGATCCATAAGGATATGCCCACTGCCACGGAAAAAGCTGTGATTCTCGGCAGGGCGGCCATTGCAAAGGTACACCTCAACGCGCCGCTGCAGGCCGGTGAAAGCCCGGTCACAAAGCGTGCGCTGGTCATCGGCGGCGGCATCGCCGGCATTCAGACGGCGCTGGATATTGCCGACGCCGGCTTCCCGGTGGACATTGTGGAGAAGAAGCCTACCATCGGCGGCAAAATGACGCAGATCGACAAGACGTTCCCCACGCTGGACTGTGCGGCCTGTATTCTGACGCCCAAGATGGTGGACGCAGCGCAGAATGAAAACATCCGGATCATCTCCTATGCGGAGGTGGAGGACGTCAAGGGGTTTGTCGGGAATTTCCATGTTACCATCCGGAAGAAAGCGCGCTATGTCAAAGAGGATGTCTGCACGGGCTGCGGCCTCTGCACGGAGAAATGTCCGCAGAAAAAGGTTCCCAATGAGTTTAACCTGGGCCTGGACAACCGCCGCGCCATCTACATCCCGTTCGCGCAGGCGGTGCCCAAGGTTGCGACCATCGACCCCAATTACTGCACCATGCTGAAAACCGGAAAATGCGGCGTCTGCGCCAAGGTCTGTACGGCGGGCGCCATCGACTACAAGCAGAAGGACGAACTGCTGGAGGAGGAGTACGGCGCGATTGTGGTGGCGACGGGCTTCAACCCGATCAAGCTGGACCGCTATGATGAGTTTGCGTATTCCCAGAGCCCGGAGGTGGTCACGTCCCTGGAGTTTGAGCGCCTGATGAACGCGGCCGGCCCCACGGCCGGAACCCTGCTGCGTCCTTCCGACAGGACGCACCCGCATACGCTGGTGTTTGTGCAGTGTGTCGGATCCCGCGAAACCCGGGACTGCGGCAAGCCCTACTGCTCCAAAATCTGCTGCATGTATACAGCCAAGCACGCCATGCTGTGCCGCGAGAAATATCCGGATACCGAGGTCTATGTGTTCTATATTGACGTTCGTACCCCCGGCAAGAACTTCGACGAGTTCTACCGCCGGGCGGTGGAAGAATACGGCGTACATTACATCAAAGGCATGGTCGGGAAAGTAGTGCCTGAAAACGGAAAGCTGAAGGTCCAGGCGGCAGACCTGCTGTCCAATGAGCAGATTCATATTGACGCCGATATGGTAATTCTGGCCGCGGCCATCGAGCCGGATGAGAGCGCCAGATCCATTGCCACCATGCTGACGGCTTCCATGGATACCAACGACTTCTTTACCGAAGCCCATCCCAAGCTGCGCCCGGTGGAAAGCCCCACGGCCGGCATTTTCCTCTCCGGCGTCTGCCAGGGGCCGAAGGACATTCCGGAAACCGTTGCGCAGGCGGGCGCGGCCGCGTCCAAGGTCATCGGCCTGCTGGTCAAGGATAAGCTGACCTGCAACCCCTGCGTGGCTGAAGCCGACGAGCTGATGTGCAACGGCTGCTCCAGCTGCGAAAAGGTGTGCCCCTACGGCGCCATCACCTATTCCGACAAGGAATTCCGCGGCCCCAACCGCACAACCCTCATTCGCCGCGTGGCGTCCGTCAATCCGGCGGTCTGCCAGGGCTGCGGCGCGTGTACTGTGGCCTGCCCCAGCGGCGCCATGGATTTGAAGGGCTTCTCGACGAGCCAGATCATGGCGGAGGTGGATGCCATATGCAAGTAAACAATGAATTCAAGCCCACCATTGTAGCGTTCTGCTGCAACTGGTGTTCCTATGCCGGCGCTGACCTGTCCGGCACCAACCGCCTGAGCTATCCCGCCAATGTCAAGATCATCCGGGTGCCCTGTTCCTGCCGCGTGAATCCCATGTTCATCCTGCGGGCTTTCCAGCGCGGCGCCGACGGCGTGATCCTGTGCGGCTGCCATCCCGGCGACTGCCACTACACCACCGGCAACTACTATGCCCGCCGCCGCATGACGCTGC